>NZ_JABAEE010000056.1:0-47790 GCF_023701885.1 Pseudomonas sp. CG7
TGAATCTCAAGGAGTTTTCCGTTTCGACTGCGCCGGAAGTGGGGCGAATTATACACTTCCAGAATCTGCCGTCAACCTCTAATTACGCTTTTGTTGCAGAAGATACTTTCCTACCCAGCAAACGCGGGATCCGGCGCATAACCGACGGCACTCTTAGCACTAATAGTGCGGCACCTATAAAGGCGTAGATCGCGCATTCTTTCAGGTCCGCCCGCACGATCCACAGCATATGCAGCAACCCCAGCCCCAGAATCAGGTACACCAGACGATGCAGTTTCTTCCAGCGCCCCCCCAATCGTCGCTGACTGTAGCGATTGGATGTAACCGCCAATGCCAATAGCCCGAGAAACCCAAGCGCCCCCACAATAATATAAGGCCGCTTACTCAACTCGACGCCCAACTGCGACCAGTCGAACCCCAATATGAACGCCGCATACCCGCTTAAATGCAGCACCACATAAGCAAAGCACCACAATCCCAACTGACGCCTGACTGCAATCCACCCCGCCCACCCCGTCAATTTCTGCAGCGGTGTCATGCTCAAGGTGATTAACAACAGGATCAGCGTCCCCAACCCGAGCCGATCCACCAGCACCTTGCCCGGGTCAGGACCCCACGAATTCATCAAGGCCTCGTAAAGCCAGAACAACGGCCAGACCGCCGCCGCGATGAAGACGCTGATTCGCCAGACTGGAAAACGCATCAGTAGTCCTTCCTCAGGTCCATCCCTGCATATAAGGAAGCGACTTCATCCTGATAGCCGTTGAACATCAGCGTGTCGCGCACATTGGGGCTGAACAGCCCGCTCGGCAGACGGCGTTCACGCGCCTGGGTCCAACGCGGGTGATCGACTGTTGGATTGACGTTGGCATAGAAACCGTATTCGTCAGACGCAATGCTTTGCCACGTGGTCTTCGGCTGCTCGCTCACCAGACTGATGCGCACGATGGACTTCACACTTTTGAACCCATACTTCCAAGGAACCACCAACCGCAGCGGCGCGCCGTTCTGGTTCGGCAACTCCCGCCCGTACATCCCCACCGCGAGGATCGCCAACGGGTTCATCGCCTCGTCCAAACGCAGGCCCTCCACGTACGGCCAGTCGATCAAGGCGAAACCGGAACGCTGCCCCGGCATGACCTTGGGGTCCTGCAGGGTTTCGAAGCGGATGTACTTGGCCTTTGAGGTCGGCTCGACTTGCTTGAGCAATGCGGAGATGGGAAAGCCGATCCACGGAATGACCATGGACCAGGCCTCGACACAGCGCAGCCGATAAATCCGCTCTTCCAGTTGATAAGGCTTCATGAAGTCTTCCAACCCATAGCGCCCCGGCTTACCCACCTCCCCGTCCACCACCACGCTCCAGGGCTCGGTCTTCAAGGAGCCTGCATTGGCTGCCGGGTCCCCTTTGTCGGTGCCGAACTCATAGAAATTGTTGTAATGGGTCGCGTCCTTGAACGGCGTGATCGCCTCATTCTTGACCGTGACCGCCTCCCATTGGACCGAAGGCAGTTTCTCGGCAAACCAGGACGGTGCCTTGCCCGGCTCGACATCGGCATAACGCGCCGCATCGGCAGCGCTGGCCCATTGCGGCAAGCCGCTCACGGCGAGCCCCGCCATGGTTGCACCGAGCATCTGGCGACGAGATAGATAGAAGGATTCGGGCGTGACGTCCGATTCACGGCTGTCGGACGACTTGGGGATCTTGATCAGCATGACAACTCCGCAGTATTGGAGGGCAGGTGCACCAATAGACTGCGGAGTATGGGGGAAATTACATTAAGGCAACGTTTAGCGTCGGCGAAGACGCAACAAGTACTGCACCGGGCCGGAAGCCGCATAGGCGAGGAATACCAGCAGCAGGATACGCGGCGGATCACTGAACACCACGGCGAATACCAGCACCACCGCTAGAATCGCAACGAACGGCACACGCCCCTTCAGATCCAGCTCCTTGAAGCTGTTGTACTTGATGTTGCTGACCATCAGCATCCCCGCCGCGGCAACCAGCAGCGCCACCAGGAACGACATTTTTGAACCCTGGATGCCATAGTCGCTGAATGCCCAGACCACACCCGCCACGACACCCGCCGCAGCCGGACTGGCCAGGCCGATGAAGTAACGCTTGTCAGCCTTGCCGACCTGGGTATTGAAACGCGCCAGGCGCAACGCCGCACCCGCCACATAGATGAAGGCGACCATCCAGCCGACCTTGCCCATGTCTCCCAGCGCCCAGCCGAACGCCAGCAAGGCGGGAGCCACGCCAAACGCGACCATGTCGGACAGCGAATCATATTCGGCGCCGAACGCGCTTTGGGTATTGGTCATTCGGGCGACGCGCCCGTCCAGGCCATCGAGCACCATGGCGACGAAGATCGCAATGGCGGCGAAGGCGAAGTAACGGCTCGCCCCTGCGCTATCGCCAGCGCTCAAGGCGGCCTGGGCGCTCATGGAGCTGATGATGGAATAGAAACCGGCGAACAGGTTCGCGGTGGTGAACAGATTCGGCAGTAGATAGATGCCACGATGCCGGACCTTTCGGCCTTCAGCGTCATGGCCTTCTTCGATGTGCTCATCGATGGGCAACAGGCTTTCGGCGTCAGGAGCCTGGTTTGGCTCGTCGGGACGTTCGCTCATGGACAATTACCTTGCAACGGTGTGAAAAAATTCGACAGATGTCTGGGACGACGGTTCGGCCGCAAACGATGCAGCTTTATACCAGACGCCATCGCCCAAACGAAAAACCGCGGCCAAGGCCGCGTTTTTTCGATCAAGCTCGCGACTTAGTTCTTGGCTTTGTCGACGATCTTGTTGGCACCGATCCACGGCATCATCGAACGCAGTTGCTCGCCGATGATTTCGATACCGTGGGCGGCGTTGTTGCGACGCTTGGCGGTCATCGAAGGATAGCCGGTGGCGCCTTCGCTGATGAACATCTTGGCGTATTCGCCGTCCTGGATACGTTTCAGGGCGTTGCGCATGGCCTGGCGGGACTCGGCGTTGATCACTTCCGGACCGGTCACGTACTCGCCGTATTCGGCGTTGTTGGAGATCGAGTAGTTCATGTTGGCGATACCGCCTTCGTACATGAGGTCAACGATCAGCTTCAGCTCGTGCAGGCATTCGAAGTAGGCCATTTCTGGCGCGTAGCCGGCTTCAACCAGGGTTTCGAAACCGGCCTTGACCAGCTCGACGGTACCGCCACACAGAACGGCTTGCTCGCCGAACAGGTCGGTTTCGGTCTCGTCCTTGAAGGTGGTTTCGATGATGCCGGTACGACCGCCACCCACGCCAGCGGCGTAGGACAGGGCCACGTTCTTGGCGTTGCCGGACGCATCCTGGTAGATCGCGATCAGGTCAGGGATACCGCCGCCCTTCACGAACTCGGAACGCACGGTGTGACCCGGGGCCTTCGGCGCGATCATGATCACGTCGAGGTCGGCACGTGGCACGACTTGGTTGTAGTGGATCGCGAAGCCGTGGGAGAAGGCCAGGGTGGCGCCTTTCTTGATGTTCGGTTCGATTTCGTTCTTGTACAGCGCCGATTGGAACTCGTCCGGGGTCAGGATCATGACCAGGTCGGCAGCGGCAACGGCAGAAGCCACGTCGGTCACTTTCAGGCCGTGGGCCTCGGCCTTGGCAACGGTGGCCGAGCCTTTACGCAGGCCGACAGTTACGTCAACGCCGGAATCTTTCAGGTTGCACGCCTGGGCGTGGCCTTGGGAACCGTAACCAATGATGGCGACTTTCTTGCCCTGGATGATCGACAGGTCGCAATCTTTATCGTAGAAAACTTTCATGAATTTCCCCTATATCTGGCCATTCAGGCCATTCGCTAATTTGGTTTAGATGCTCAGTACTTTGTCGCCACGGGCAATCCCGGTGACGCCACTGCGTACGGTTTCCAGAATCGAGGCAGTGCCGATCGATTGGATGAAGCTGTCGAGCTTGTCGCTGGTACCGGTCAACTGAACGGTATAGACGCTGGCGCTGACATCGACGATCTGCCCACGATAAATATCGGTAGTACGCTTGATCTCGGCGCGCTGGGCGCCGGTGGCCTTGACCTTGACCAGCATCAGTTCACGCTCGATGTGAGCGCTTTCCGACAGGTCCACCAGCTTGACCACCTCGATCAGCTTGTTCAGGTTCTTGGTGATCTGCTCGATGACTTCATCGTGCCCCACGGTGGTCAGCGTCAGACGCGACAGGGTCGGGTCTTCGGTCGGCGCCACGGTCAGGCTTTCGATGTTGTAGTTGCGCTGCGAGAACAGGCCCACCACACGAGACAGCGCACCCGGTTCGTTTTCCAGAAGCAAGGAAATAATGTGTCGCATGATTAGGTACGCTCCGTCTTGCTCAGCCACATATCGCGCATGGAGCCGTCTTTGATCTGCATCGGGTAGACGTGCTCGCTGGTATCGACCGCAATATCGATCACCACCAGGCGATCCTTCATGGCGAACGCTTCCTCCATCTTCGACTTCAAATCCTTCGATTCGGTGATGCGCACGCCAACGTGACCGTAAGCCTCCGCCAGCTTGACGAAATCAGGCAGCGATTCCATGTAGGAGTGCGAGTGACGGCTGCCATAGCTCATGTCCTGCCACTGGCGAACCATCCCCAACACACCGTTGTTCAGGATCACGATCTTCACCGGCAAACCGTATTGCAGGCAGGTGGACAGTTCCTGGATGTTCATCTGGATGCTGCCCTCGCCCGTGACGCAGGCGACATCGGCTTGCGGAAAGCTCAACTTGATGCCCATGGCCGCCGGAAAACCGAAGCCCATGGTGCCCAGGCCGCCGGAGTTGATCCAGCGGTTGGGTTTGTCGAACTTGTAGTATTGCGCGGCGAACATCTGGTGCTGGCCCACGTCGGAGGTCACAAAGGCATCGCCCTTGGTCACTTCGCACAGGGTTTCGATCACGGTCTGCGGCTTGATCACGCTGCCGTCGCCCTTGTCATAAGGGAACAGGCCGCGATCGCCACGCCATTCAGCGACTTGCTTCCACCAGCTGGCCACGGACTCCTTGTTCGGAACCTCGCCGATTTCCTTGAGAATGGCGACCATTTCGGTCAGCACGCTCTCTACAGGACCGACAATCGGCACGTCTGCTTTGATGGTCTTGGAGATGGACGCCGGGTCGATGTCGATGTGGATGATCTTGGCGTTCGGGCAGAATTTCGCCGCGCCGTTGATCACACGGTCGTCGAAACGCGCGCCGACCGCGAGGATGACATCGGCGTGGTGCATCGCCAGGTTGGCGGTGTAGCTGCCGTGCATGCCGAGCATACCAATGAACTGACGGTCCGAACCCGGGAACGCACCCAGGCCCATCAGCGTATTGGTGACCGGCAGGTTGAGCATTATCGCCAGCTCGGTCAGCGGCGCGGAGCCACCGCCGAGGATCACGCCACCACCGGAGTACAACACCGGGCGCTTGGCCGCCAGCAGCATTTCGGCGGCCTTGCGGATTTGCCCGGAATGACCACGGACCGCCGGGCTGTAGGAACGCAGCTTGGCTTTTTTCGGGAAGATGTATTCGAACTTCTCGGCCGGGTTGGTCATGTCTTTGGGAACGTCGACCACGACCGGACCCGGACGACCGGATTCGGCCAGGTAGAAGGCCTTCTTCATGACTTCCGGGATTTCCGACGCGTGCTTGATCATGAAGCTGTGCTTCACGATCGGCCGGGAGATACCGATCATGTCGGTTTCCTGGAATGCATCGGTGCCCACCATGGTGCTGGGCACCTGGCCGGAGATGATCACCATCGGGATGGAGTCCATGTACGCGGTGGCGATACCGGTGATGGCGTTCGTGGCGCCAGGACCGGAAGTCACCAGGACCACGCCGGCCTTGCCGGTAGCACGGGCATAACCATCAGCCATATGGGTGGCCGCCTGCTCGTGACGAACCAGGATGTGGGTCACTTCCGGTTCTTTGAACAGGGCATCGTAGACATGAAGAAGAGCACCACCGGGGTACCCGTAGATATATTTGACGCCTTCGTCACGCAAAAAGCGGACGAGCATCTCACCGCCAGATAAAAGCTCCACGTTGTTCACCTCTAAAACGCCAGAATACCGACCCACAAAAGGGGACGGGTCTTAATAGGTTTACTTCTCGGCAGAGCATGAGCGACGGTGGTCGCCGACTACGTCAGCACTGACTGAGCAAGTATTGGGATCGTCCCAAGTGTTGCGGGCCTTTCCCACCCAGCGCGAGGTAACGCGTTGCGGGTGTAACAGGTCGGCGCGGATATGCGCCTCATGATCTGCCGAGTGGGTCTGCTTCTGGCAGTCCCTCTACAGCGGACTTTGGATTCTTCTGTTTCGCCTCCTTCAAGTCAAGTCGTCTATGTGCTTTATTCGAAGTAAGCGCATGAGAACGCAAGAAAAAACCCTTAAACGGCAACTGTGTTAGCTTCAATTGCGCAATCCAAGACAAGGAAACAGCATGCGAATGATGTTATTGACGGCCAGCCTGCTGGTGGGCCTGAGCCCGATAAGCATGGCCGGCCAGATCTATAAATGGGTGGACGCCCAAGGCGTGACCCACTTTGGCGCCCAGCCGCCCCAAGGCGTGGAAGCGACGACCGTGGGCAAGTCCGCAACGCCAGCGCCCAAACCACCGCCCCCCGCTTCAGGCGGGGTCGTTGGCGATCAAAAGGCCATCGACCAACAGGTCAAAAAAGAAGTTGCCGAGCAGGAAGCCCAGCTCAAGGCCTTCTGCGACCAGGCCCGGACCAACCTGGCGCAATTGCAGAACAACCCCAGGGTGCGGGAAGACGTGGAGGGGGAAATGCGCCGCCTCACGGATGAAGAGCGACGCCAGCGGATCGATGAGACCCGCCAGCAGATCGAGGAACACTGCCAATAATGGCGATCAACCGACGTCGCTGATCAACTGATCGAACTGCGCCAGCAGCCGCTGCAACTGGGCACCCTGCCCTGGCCGCTGGGCATAGACCATCTCGGCCATGGCAAGGATGCCCGAGGCGTTGGGCAGCGGCAGGTCGTTTTCCAGGATGGCTTTCATCCTGGGCAGGAAAATCCATTGCAGCCACTGCTCGAATTCCAGGGTATCGACCGCGAACGGCTCGACACTGGCCAGCGCTTGCGCCGAAGGTGAGACATCGCTCCACCAGCCCTGGACCCGCAGCTCCCGCTCGATCAGCAGCAACTGATCGGCGATTTGGGGAAAACGCGTATCCATCAGAGCGAAACCTTGGCCTTCTGACGGGCCAACGCCGCGCCAGCCGAATCGCCTTGTTTCTCACGAGCCTGGGCGATCAATTCCCACAGGCTCGCCTGAAGTGCCGGGCGACCGCTGGCGAAGGTCAGGCCACGGCGGGCCAATTGCTCGGCTTGCGGCGCATCGCCCTGGGCCATACGCACCTGGGCCAGGCGATAAAGCACTTGGGGCTCACGTGGCGCCACACGCTGGGCACGCTCCAGGCTGGAGGAGGCGCCGTTGAGGTCGCCGCCAGCCTGTTGCTGTTGTGCCGTGGTCAGCAGGGCCAGCACCGGGCCGTCCAGCTGCTCATCGGCGGACAAGCCACCGGCACTGGCCGACGGGATGCTGCTCGGCGTCGAGGGCATGCTGTAGCTGCCCTGATTGATCGGCGAGGTTTCGATAGGGCCTGGCGTGATCGGGCCCGGCGTGATCGGCGTGCTGCTGATCGGCGCCGAGGTCGTCGCGCCGCCACCGGGCACCATCACCACCACACCGGTGTCGCCTTGCGGAATCGCCTGGGCCTGGCCCTGCACGGGTCGTTTCACCGTCGTCTGACGGAAACCACCATTGGCCGAGATCCGCTCGCTGTTGGACACCGCGGTGCCGGAGTCAACGACCGGAATCGAACCGCGTTGTACGGTAGAGCAACCACTGAGCAAAGCCACGGCCGTTACCGCTGGAATCAACCACTTGTTCACTTGAAACCCTCTTTGCTTAATTCATCCAGTCCTTGACCCAATCCATCACCGATTCGGCTGGATTCGTGCCGCCACAGGCTGCACCGGGTGGCGGTTCGCTGCCGCGAATATACGGCATCTGTACTGCGCCCGGGCAATTGGCGTCGGAACCTTGGCCAGTACGCGAATCAACCCAGGCCTGGACGATATTGTCCGGTTGCGGCATGTCTAGCGGCAACGGGTCGGCCTTGCGCATGAAACTGGTCCAGACCTGCAGCGCGCCGGTGGCGCCGGTGAACGGGGTCTTGCCGTTGTCATCACGCCCGAGCCAGACCACCGCCAGCAGGTCCTGGCTGAAACCGGCGAACCAGCTGTCACGCGAGTCGTTACTGGTGCCGGTCTTACCCGCCAGGGTCAGGGTCCGGGGCAGCACGTTATAGACCGAACTGCCGGTGCCTTCACGCATGACCCGCTGCATCGCGCTCTGGATCAGGTAAATGGATGCCGGATCGAAACGTTGCTGGATCTGGAACGGATAACGCTTGAGCGGCTCGCCATCGGCGGTCAGCACGCTGCGAATCCCGCGCATCGGTGTATTGAAACCGCCGTTGGCCAACGTCTGGTACATCGCCGCCACTTCTATTGGCGTCAGCCCACCAGCCCCCAGCAGCATCGACGGGAAGGCCGGGAATTCGCGGCTTACCCCCAGGCGCGCCAGGGTCTTGAGTACGTTCGGCACGCCGACTTCCAGCCCAAGGCGAGCCGTCGACAGGTTGTAGGAATGGGCCAGCCCTTGGTAAAGGAACACCGTGCCGTGGGGGCGACGATCATAGTTTTGCGGCGTCCAGACCTGGCCGTCCGCGCCCTTGATCGAGAATGACTCGTCGGACAGCCAGCTCGTCAGCGTGTACTGGCTGGGCTTTTCCAAGGCGGTGAGGTAAACCGCTGGCTTGATCAACGAGCCGATCGGGCGCACCGCGTCCAATGCCCGGTTGCATCCCGCAAAGCTGGCCTGGCGCCTGCCGATCATCGCTTGGACCTCACCGGTTTCCGGGTTGGTCACGACCATGGCCGCTTCGACTTCGTCGGAGCCCTTGCGCCCCGCCAATCGCTTGAAGGTGTCCTCGACCGAGGCTTCGGCCTTCATCTGCAGGATCGGGTCGAAACTGGTGAAGATGCGCAGGCCTTCTTCGGTCAAGTCTTCGTCGCGGTAGTCTTCCCGCAGTTGACGCTTGACCAGGTCCATGAACCCTGGGAACGAACTGTCCGCCAGGCTGCCACGCTTGGTCACGCCCAACGGCATCTTTTTCGCCGCTTCGACTTGCTCGGCTGTCGCCACACCTTGTTGTTGCAGCAAGTCGAGCACCAGGTTGCGCCGCTCGAGGGCACGTTCCGGATTACGACGCGGGTTGTAGGAAGACGGTCCCTTGACCATGCCCACCAGCAACGCCACTTGATGCAACTTGAGTTCGGACAGCGGCTGGCTGAAGAAGAACTGGCTGGCAAGGCCGAAACCGTGCACCGCCCGTTGTCCGTCCTGGCCGCCGAAGACCTCGTTGAGGTAGGCCTCCAGGATCTCCTGCTTGTCGTAGTGCAACTCCAGCAACAACGCCATCATGGCTTCGGTGAGCTTGCGGGTCAGGCTGCGCTCGTTGGTCAGGTAGAAGTTCTTGACCAACGGTTGGGTCAGGGTACTGCCGCCCTGGCGCATATGGCCCGAGGAAGTGTGGACCCAGATAGCCCGGGCAATCGATTTGGGCGAGACGCCGAAGTGATGGTAGAAGTCGCGGTCTTCGACGGCGATCAGCGTATCGAGCAGGAACGGTGGGACCTGGTCGATCTTGATCAGGATCCGGTCTTCGAGATTCTTGGGGTACAGGCCACCAATGAGCAGCGGCTCAAGGCGCACCACCGACAGGCTCGCGTTGTTGGCGCCGGTCAGCGCAGCCACGTAGTCGCCGGAAAAACGCACCCGAACCGGTTGCGCCTGTTCCATGCCTTCATAGAACTGGAAACCACGGGTGTTGAGGTCGATGGTATTGCCATTGACCGAGGCCGCACCCGGACCATTGGCCACGCTTTCACGGCGATAACCCAAGGCATCGAGTTCGGTCAGGAAGTCGGCCTTGCTCAACTTTTGTCCGACGAACAGCTCCAACGGCCGGGCATAGACCTTGGCCGGAATGGTCCAGCGCTTGCCGGAGAACTTCTCCTGGACCACGGCATCGAGATAGACCGCAAAACCGGCGAGCACGACGAGGCCCACCAGGCTGAGTTTAAGGGCCCAGCCCAGCCAGGGCCGCAGGCGGCTGGCGGGTGGTTTCTTGGGGGTACGGGGGGATCGGGTACGAGTCATGGCGGCGGATTATACGCACTTTGCTGCGGTTCAACATGAGCCCCCCCACGCGGTTTGCGTTAGCGCGGCTAGCGGCCATAATGACGGCCTTGAATTTTCCAGCCTATGAAGGACCGCCCGTGAGCCAATCCCTGATCGCCGCCTTGCAAAACCCGGCCCTCTACCCGCATCCCGTCGAAGCGTTCCAGGTCATCGAAACCCACATTTCCTGGGTATTGCTCACCGGGCCTTACGCCTACAAATTCAAAAAGCCGGTCAACTTCGGCTTCCTCGATTTCACCAACCTCCAAGCGCGCCAGCATTTCTGCAGCGAAGAGTTGCGCCTGAACCAGCGCCTGACCCGGGACCTGTACCTGGAAGTCCTGCCGATTTCCGGCAGCGCCGAAGCGCCACAGCTCGGCGGCGACGGCCCGGCCATCGAATACGCCCTGAAAATGCGTCAATTCCCCCAGAGCCAATTGCTCAGCACACTGCAAGCCAACGGCGAACTGACCACCGCGCACATCGACGAGATGGCCGCCCAGATCGCCCAGTTCCACCTCTCCACGCCCAAGGTGCCCGCCGAAAACGTCGCCGGCACGCCGCAAAGCGTGATGGCGCCGGTGCTGCAGAACTTCGAACAGATCCGTCCGTTCCTCAACGACAAGGCCGCCCTGCTGCAACTTGAAGCACTGCAAGCCTGGGCCGAAAGCAGTTTCGAACGCCTCAAGCCGCTGCTCACCCAGCGCAAGGCCGACGGTTTCATCCGCGAATGCCACGGTGATATCCACCTGGGCAACGCCACCGTGATCGACGGCAAGGTGGTGATTTTCGACTGCATCGAATTCAACGAACCGTTCCGCTTCACCGACGTCTACGCCGACACCGGCTTCCTGGCGATGGACCTGGAAGATCGCGGCCTCAAATCGTTGGCGCGGCGTTTCGTCAGCCAATACCTGGAACTGACCGGCGACTACCAGGGCTTGGAGCTGCTGAACTTCTATAAAGCCTACCGCGCCCTCGTCCGGGCCAAAGTCGCACTGTTCAGCATGCCGGCCGAAGCCGATCCGGTGCAGCGCGCAACCACCCTGCGCCAATACCGCAACTACGCCCACCTGGCCGAAAGCTACAGCACCATTCCTTCGCCCTTCCTGGCCATCACCCACGGTGTTTCGGCCGTTGGCAAAAGCCATGTCGCGATGCGCCTGGTCGAAGCACTGGGGGCCATTCGCCTGCGTTCGGACGTGGAGCGCAAGCGCCTGTTCGGCCAACAACAGGTCCCCAACGATCCGCAGGCCGGCATTTATGGCAGCGACGCCAGCAGCGCCACCTACGCCCACCTGCATGAAGTCGCCGCGACGATCCTGCGCGCCGGTTTCCCGGTGGTGATCGATGCCACCTATCTCAAGCACGATCAGCGCGATGCCGCGGCAAAAGTCGCCGAGGCCACCGGCGCTCCGTTCCTGATTCTCGACTGCGACGCGCCGCAAGCGGTCATCGAAAGCCGACTGGCGCAGCGCCAGGCCGACCAGCAAGACCCCTCCGATGCGAACCTGGCGGTCATTGCCGCACAACAGTCCAGCCGCGAAGCCCTGACCCCGGCGGAAATTCTCTGCAGCAAACGGGTCCAAACCAATGAAAGCGGTACGCTCGACATTGTCGTCGCGCAAATCCGCCAGCGTTTGCCAGGCCTGTAAATCACTATTTTGGCCGTGAGGCGATGCCCGGCTTCACGGCCAATAAATAGTGGCACTATACTGGCGTCATAAAACCAACAGGTGATATGAAATGAGCCATCCCAAGATTCTCAACAGCCCGCTTTATGCTCTGCTGCGCAAAGATGACATTTCAGGCTTCAACAAGGAGCGCCCTCAAGGCACGGTCGACATGCGCGGCGGCGATTTTCGCGGCCTCGATCTGCGGGAACTGAATGCGGACGACGTCGATTTCACCGATGCGTATTTCCGTGCCACCGATTTACGCGGCATCGATTTCCGCAAATCATCATTGGAAGGCGCGAGCCTGGCCCATGCGCAGATATCCGGGGCCTACTTCCCGCCCGAGCTGTCTGCGGACGAAATCCTGATGTCGATGAATTTCGGCACCCGATTGCGCTACCGCACCCGCTGATAATCTCTAACGAGGCCGGTCAACCCGCGGCCCTGCCACGACCGAACACATCTCCAGCGCCCTCGCTTGCGCTGGAGAATGCAGTCTATTCCCACCTCATCGTGCGTAATGCATTAGAAGCTTTTGCGTCGAATCCCACCAAAGAATCACGTTTTTCCTACTGACCGCTACACTGCTCAGAAGCTTGCCCACCGCACCAGTCGGCCGTCGCAAGGAGGCTCGATGAATGATGAACTGCAACACCTGAAGAATCTGGGCAAGACATCGGCCCAGTGGCTGCACGCCGTGGGTATCCACAGCGCTTCTGATCTACGCCGGCTCGGGGCCGTGGATGCCTATCGCGCCGTGCGCACTCGCGGTTTCCGGGCGTCCAAGGTGTTGCTCTACGCCATCGAGGGTGCGTTGATGGATGTGCATTGGAATGACATCCCCGCTGAACGCAAGGAAGCCTTGAATAAACAGCTGGACGCTATTTCGACGCGTCACAAAGCCTGACACCCCTTTTCGTTCCCTGTGCGAACCCTGGCCACGATGTTATTTCGACGAATCGTAAAACAATGTTTGACATGGTAATGAGAATCGCTATGATTAGCACATCCGGTCGCGAGACTGGTCGATATTTGAACAGCCCTTGGTTCGGACTCTCAGATATCTCCTCATCAGGCTAATCACGGTTATTTGACCCGGCTCTTGCCGGGTCTTTTTTTGCCTGCAATTTCATTGACGGATGTGTTCACGCATCTGCACACAATAATCCTGTGGCGGCATGGCCGGGGTGTACCACACGTAATCGGCCATGGCCGACGTTACGTCACTGCCCTCCTCAGCCAGCATCAGGACGACCGGTGCCTCGCTGGCGCCAAGATCCAGCGTATGCAGCGGCATACCGACATCTTTTCGCCCATGCCAGGCGCCAGCGAACAACAATGCCGGTGTCGGCGCTTGCAGCAAACGTTCGGCCATGCGCCGGTCACGCTGTTGCTGTACGGCCAGCATTGGCGGCATTTGCGACTCTGGCAGCAAACCGCAGTGGGATTCACGAATCTGTTCCAACAACGCGTCCTTCACCGTGACGGCATTGGAGCGAGCGCCCGCCAAGCCGGGCGCTTGCCGATAGAAGCGCTGGATCTCAGTGGCGTCCAGATTGGCGGCCAACAATGGATAACGTTGCGCCAGGGCAAACTCGACGATGGGCCCATAGAGATTCCAATCCCAGCCGGGGGACCAGGCCAGCGCGCCGGGCAAATCCTTGGGCAAGGCGGGCAACTGGCGAACGGAATCAACCCGTGGCTGTTGCGCGGGGGTGAGCATTTCCAGCAACAGGCTGCCTTGGGCCCGCTGTCCGGCCAAGGATTGGAGTAGCCATCGCTGCAGCACGTGGTGATCAGGATTGTCGTGTCGCTCACCCACCACTACCCGTGGCGCCCTTGCCAGGCGTTCGACCAACACTTGGGGCGTCACGGCCTGACCGTTGTGCAAGTCACGAATCCGTCCGCCAAGCGGGGGCGGTGCAATGCTCTGGCAGGCCGTCAGTACACTTAATGCCAGGATCAGGAACAAGCGCACGTCCATATCCTCCAGGGCGCCCTCAGCGGGCAATGATCAACGGATGCCCGCGCTCCGGATGGTCTTGCACCAGCACGTCCAGGCCGAACACCGCCTTGAGCGGTTCCGGGCGCAGCACCTGCCGGGGCGTGTCCAGGGCCACCGGTCGACCGGACGCGAGCAGCAACAGGCGATCACAGTAACGCGCCGCCAGGTTCAGGTCATGCAGGATTACCAACACAGCAGCGCCGCGACTGGCGAACTCCCGCACCGCCTGGAGGATGGTGTGCTGGTGCAACGGATCGAGCATCGAAGTCGGCTCGTCCAGCAACAGGGTTTGCCCCGCTTCACCGGGCCACAACTGCGCCAACACCCGCGCCAGATGCACCCGCTGGCGTTCGCCGCCGGATAACGCCAGGTAACTGCGGCCGTGCAGATGCGCGGCGTCCGCCGCTTGCAGCGCCGCGGCGACGATTTGCTCGTCCCGCAGCCGGCCGCTCTGGTGCGGCAGGCGCCCCATGCCGACGACTTCCTCGACACGGAAAGCAAAATCCAGGGTCGACGATTGCGGCAAGACCGCCAGGCGGCGGGCGCGCTCGGCACCCTGCCAGTGAGCCAGCGGCTGGTCATCGAGCCAGACCTGCCCCTGGCTTGGGCGCAATTCGCCACACAGGCCCGCCAGCAAGGTGCTTTTACCCGCGCCGTTAGGCCCGAGCACACCCAGCACTTCGCCGGGGTTGAGCAGCAGGTCGTCGCCCGCCAGCACGGTTTTCCGGCCACGGTGAATGTGCAGGTTCTGCGCTCGCAGCATCAGGCGCGCCCTCGCACCAATAGATAGAGAAAGAACGGCGCGCCGATGAACGCCGTGACAATGCCGATCGGCAATTCCGCCGGGGCCAGCGCCAGGCGTGCCACCAGGTCGGCCAGCAACAACAGGCTCGCGCCCGCCAGCACCGAAGCGGGCAACAAGACCCGGTGATCAGGGCCGGCCACTAGGCGCACCAGATGCGGCACCACCAGCCCGACAAAGCCGATCATGCCCGCCGCCGCCACCGCCGCGCCAACCCCCAGCGCCGTACAAAACACCAGCTCACGCTTGAGGGCTTCGACGTTGACACCCAGCTGGGCGGCCTCGGACTCGCCCAGCAACAGCGCATTGAGTTGCCGGGCCCGGCGTGGCAACCAGAGCGCGACGCCGGCGCTGCCCAGCAACAGCGGCCACACCCTCGTGTAGCTGGCGCCGTTGAGACTGCCCAGGTTCCAGAACGTCAAGGTGCGCAGGGTCGCGTCATCCGCCAGGTAAGTGAACAGGCCGACGGCGGAACCGGACAACGCGGTCAAGGCAATGCCGGCCAAGAGCATGGTCGCGACATGGGTCTGGCCATTGCGTCGACCGAGACGATAGACCAGCGCCGTCACGCCGAGCCCGCCGAGGAACGCACACAACGACAACACGTAGGGACCAAAGGCGTCGGGCAACCCGCCCAGCGTCGAGCCAGCGACAATCGCGAAAGCGGCCCCGAGCGCCGCGCCGCTGGACACCCCCACCAGCCCCGGGTCCGCCAGTGGATTACGGAACAGACCCTGCATCGCCACGCCGGACAACGCCAACACCCCGCCCACCGCCAAGCCGAGCAGCGTGCGTGGCAAACGGATCTGGCCGAGGATCAGTTCGGCCTGCTCGAGGCCATCGGCGGCCACAGGCAAACCCGACAAGCGCAAGGCGGCGCGCAAAGTGTCCAGCAGCGGCAGGCTCACCGGCCCCATGGCCAGGGACAACCAGGTCGCCAGCAGACACAGCAGGCCGAGGCCGATGAATAAGGTGCGTGGCTTGACCAACGCGGTCATGGCGCCGTGGCCGACTCAGCCGGATAGAAGCCGGCCGTCAGTTTCACCAGGCTTTGTGGCAGACGCGGACCCAACCCGCCCACCAACAGCGTCGGGTCGAGCTCCATGACGCGCCCGTCCCTCGCGGCCCGGGTCGAGGACAGAATCGGGTTTTCCCTGAACAACGCCGCTCGCGCCTCTTCACCGCTCAGGGCACGGTCGGCGAAGACCAGCACTTCAGGATTCAGGCCAGCCAGGCTTTCCACGGAAAAAGACTTGTAGCCATTGTGGGTCGCGAGGTTGTGACCGCCGGCCTGCTGCAACAGCCAGTCGGCGGAAGTGCCCTTGCCAGCGACCAGTGGCTTGCCACCGGAACTGCCCACCAACAGCAATACCCCGGGTGCCTTTTGCTTGCGCTGGGCCTCGACTATACGGGCGTGTTGCTGGGTGAGCTGTTCCTGGTAACGATCAAACACCTGGGCAGCCGCGGCCTCGGCCCCCAGCAACTGGCCCAAGTGGCGCAAATTGCCTTGCAACGTCGGCAGGTCAGGGGTGGCCGAGAACAGTTCGACCTGCACGCCGGCGCTGCGGATTTGCGCCAGCACCGGTGGAGGTCCCATTTCTTCGGTGCCCACCAGGATCTGCGGGCGCAGGCTCAATACACCCTCGGCGGACAATTGTCGCTGATAGCCAATGCTGGGCAGGGCCCGCAACGACTCAGGATGCTGGCTGGTGGTGTCCACGCCCACCAGTTTCGATTCGCCGCCCAGGGCACTGACCCACTCCGACAAGGCGCCGCCAGCGCTGACCCAACGCTGCGGCGACTCAGCGGCGCTGATCCCTTGGTTGACCAACAGTGCGACACAGAGCGCAACAACGCGGATGTTCAGGCGCATCGGGCAGCTTCCTCGAAGAAGTTTTTCACAGGACCGGGTAGGGCCAAGTATCCTCAGCCACTGTGAAGGAGGCGCCATTTGATAATTGTTTTCATTTGACCGTCAAGCATGGATCTTTTGCCACACGAAACCTTGTGGGAGCGAGCTTGCTCGCGATAGCGGCCCGTCAGTCACTCAGATGTTGAATGTGTCACCGTCTTCGCGAGCAAGCTCGCTCCCACAATGGATTCACTCCGACAAATATTGAGACACCCATGAAGTTTCTTTGTACCGCCGCCCAAATGCCCGATAACGGCAGTCGCGGCTTCGAGCTCGATGGGCGCAAGCTCCTGGCCGTGCGACGCGCCGGCCAGGTGTACGTCTATTTCAATCGCTGCCCGCACCGTGGCGTGCCGCTGGAATGGCAACCCGACCAGTTCCTCGACCCCAGCGCCAGCCTGATCCAGTGCGCCACTCACGGCGCGCTGTTCCTGATCGAAAGCGGTGAATGCGTGGCCGGCCCCTGCGCCGGTCAGTTCCTCGCTGCCCTAGATAGCCGGGAGGACGAGCACGGCGTCTGGGTCGAGCTCTAGCAACACCGGCAACGCACGGTCCACCCACATCTGCTCGGGCGTCAGCGTGACCCCGTAGGCCAGCACCTCCACACCCGCCGCCACCGCGTCACGCAGGGCAACTGCGTACACCGGGTCGATTTCGTGTGCCGGGCGCACGGCCTCGATACCACTGAGGTTCACGCAATACAGCTGCACCGCCCGCACGCCTTGCCGGGCCAGGCAGGCCAGTTCTCTCAAGTGTTTGGCCCCACGCAAGGTCACCGCATCGGGAAACGCTGCCACGTGGGTGCCATCGAACCCCAGCGTGACACTTTTGACTTCGACCCAGGCCGAGCCCAGCTCATAGTCCAGGCGAAAATCGATACGGCTGTTTTCCACGCCGTACGCCACTTCACGCTTGAGCCCGGTAAACCCGTTCAGTTCGCTAATGATCCCGGCGCGCAGGGCCTCCTCGACCAAGGCATTGGCCCGTGCGGTATTGATGCAGGCGAGCCGTCCCTGAGGGGTTTCGCCGATTTCCCAAGTGCCGGGCAACTTGCGCTTGGGGTCGCTGGAGCGACTGAACCAGACGCGCGCGCCTTCGGCCATACAATTGAGCATCGAGCCAGTGTTGGGGCAGTGAATAGTAAGAAGTTCGCCGTGAACGGTCTCGATATCAGCGAGAAAACGCTTGTAACGTCGTATCAAGCGGCCTTCTTCCAACGCAGGGGAAAAACGCATCAGCCTTGCCAACTCCGCAGTCCGCGCCCGATTCGCTCCACCGCTTCCTGTAACCGCGGCAGGCTCTGTGTATAGGCGAAACGCACATGGTGGCCGGCCTGGTGACGTCCGAAGTCCAGACCCGGCGTGAAGGCCACGTGTTCGGTTTCCAAGAAGTGCTGGCAGAACGCAAAGGCATCGCCGCCGAACGCGCTGATGTCGGCATAGAGGTAAAACGCCCCTTGCGGCTCCACCGCGATGCCGAAGCCCAATTCCCGCAAGGCCGGTAGCAGAAAGTCGCGGCGCAACGCGAACTCGGCCCGACGCTGCTCGAAGATTTCGATCGTGGCGGGCTCGAAACAGGCCAGGGCGGCATACTGGGCCATGCGCGGCGCACTGATGTAGAGGTTCTGCGCAAGCTTTTCCAGCTCGCCGATGGCCGCCGAAGGGGCCACCAGCCAGCCGAGCCGCCAACCGGTCATGCCGAAATACTTGGAAAAACTATTGAGGACAAAGGCATCGTCGTCCACTTCCAATACGCTGGCGGCGTCGGTGCCGTAGGTCAGGCCGTGATAGATCTCGTCGACCACCAGATGACCGTTGTGGCCCTTGATGGCCTTGGACAACCCCGCCAGCTCGTCCCGGGTCAGAATCGTTCCGGTCGGGTTGGCCGGCGAGGCCACCAATGCGCCGACGCTGTCCTGGTCCCAATGGCGGTTCACCAGGTCCGGCGTCAGTTGGTAACGCACATCCGGTCCCACCGGCACCAATTGCGCCGCGCCTTCCACCAGGCGCAGGAAATGGCGGTTACAGGGATAGCCAGGGTCCGCCAACAGCCAATGCTTGCCCGGGTCGACCAACAAAGCGCTGGCCAGCAGCAGCGCGCCAGAGCCGCCCGGCGTGATCATGATGCGTCGAGGGTCGATGTCGACGCCGTAGCGCTGCCCATAGAAACCCGAGATGGCCTCGCGCAGCTCAGGGATGCCCCGGGCCGCGGTGTAACGGGTCTTGCCCGCCGCCAGCGCGGCCTGGCCGGCCTGGATAATCGGCTCGGCAGTAGTGAAGTCCGGCTCGCCGATCTCCAGGTGAATAACGTCATGCCCGGCGGCTTGCAGTTCGTTGGCGCGGGCCAACAGCGCCATCACATGGAAAGGTTCGATGGCGCGGCTGCGCGCACTGTAGGGCTGAGCCATTGGCCTTCCTTCAGGGGAAAAAGAACCGATTCTACCCAACTCGGGAACAACTGCGGGAACGAGCACGAACCCAAAGCGGTCTGAGCCCTCGGATTGCAGGAAATGACTCCCGCGATTGGCCCAGGCTTGACTAGAATCAAGCATTGAGCAGGTTGACATCCCCACCGAAGCGAACCCGGCCACGTTTTACAAGCCCCGGCCGCCGCAGGCTCGACAACCGGGAGTAGCGCGGCCCGATTTGATCTGGTAAGTTCGCCCGCTTGCAGCCGCAGGGCCGGCAGGTGTCGGTGATGGAGCAATCCTGCGTAGTGGATTACAAGAGTAGAGGCGGTCCATTCATGCCCACCCAAGCAAAGCAAAATCAAAATCAAACGCTCAGCGGGTTTGAGCCGTACGTCCCGCAAGCTGGCGAAGAGTACATGGGCGCCCCCATGCGCGCGCACTTCACCAAGATCCTGAACAAGTGGAAACAGGACTTGATGCAGGAAGTCGACCGCACCGTGGATCACATGAAAGACGAAGCGGCCAACTTCCCCGACCCGGCCGACCGTGCCAGCCAGGAAGAAGAGTTCAGCCTCGAGCTGCGCGCCCGTGACCGTGAGCGCAAGCTCATCAAGAAAATCGACAAGACCCTGCAACTGATCGAAGACGAAGAGTACGGTTGGTGCGAGTCCTGCGGCGTCGAGATCGGCGTCAAGCGTCTGGAGGCGCGTCCGACCGCCGACATGTGTGTCGACTGCAAGACCCTGGCGGAAATCAAGGAAAAACAGGTCGGCAAGTAATTGCCGGGGCTGTCACCGAAACGGAGCGTTCATACGCTCCGTTTTTTGTTTCCGATATTTTCTCCAAGCCTGGTGAACCCATGTGGGAGCGGGCTTGCTCGCGAAAGCGGTGGATCAGCCAGCATTGATGTACAGATACACCGCCTTCGCGAGCAAGCCCGCTCCCACAAGGGAATTATGCTTCGGCATCAAGATTTGTATGCCTTTCGCCCGGACCCAGTAACATTCGCCCTATGACTGCCTACATCGGACGCTTCGCCCCCACCCCCAGCGGCCACTTGCATTTTGGTTCGCTGGTCGCCGCACTGGCTTCGTACCTGGACGCCCGGGCTGTGGGTGGGCGTTGGTTGCTGCGCATGGAGGACCTCGACCCGCCCCGGGAGGAGCCGGGTGCGCAAGCGGCAATTCTCCAGGCGCTGGAAAGCTACGGGTTCGAATGGGACGGCGAGATGGTTCGCCAGAGCGAACGCCATGACGCCTACGATCAGGTCATCAACCGGCTGTTCAGCCAAGGGTTGGCCTATGCGTGCACCTGTTCACGCAAGCAACTGGAGGCCTACCAGGGTATTTATCCGGGATTGTGCCGCAATGCCGGGCACGGCACCGAGGACGCCGCCATCCGCCTGCGCGTCCCCGAGCTTGAATACCACTTCACCGACCGGGTCCAGGGCGAGTTCCGCCAGCACCTCGGCCGTGAGGTCGGTGACTTCGTGATCCGCCGCCGCGACGGGCTCTACGCTTATCAACTGGCCGTGGTCCTGGACGACGCCTGGCAAGGGGTGACCGATATCGTGCGCGGCGCCGACCTGCTGGACTCCACGCCGCGCCAGCTCTACCTGCAAGAACTGCTCGGGTTGCCGCAACCGCGTTACCTCCACGTGCCGCTGATCACCCAGCCCGACGGGCACAAGCTTGGCAAATCCTACCGTTCCCCGCCGCTGGCGGCCGACCAGGCCACGCCGCTGTTGCTAAGGGCCTTGCGAGCACTGGGCCAGCAACCGGGCCTCGAACTGGTCGATGCCAGCCCACGGGAACTGCTGGCCTGGGGCATTCGCCACTGGGATGCGGGCAAGATCCCGCGCACACTGAGCCTGCCCGAAGCGCAAATACGTTGACGGCCCTTGCAGCTTGGCGCCCATCCGTTACCATCGCCGCACGTTTTCGGGCACGCGCATAAATTAGAGAGGCCGGGATGTACATCTATCGCTTGGTCCTGCTCCTGGTAGTGGGGATTTACCTGTTCTCCCCGGCCATCATGGATTGGTGGATCGATGCCACGGGTGCCTGGTATCGGCCGTATCTGCTCTGGCTGATACTGATTGTCGTGACCTTCATCCTGCAGAGCCAAAAAGATGCCGATGAGCTTTAGCCTGACCCAGATGATCCTGATCAGCGCCGCCTACCTGGCGGTGCTGTTCGGCGTAGCCTGGATCAGCGAACGAGGCATGATCCCCCGGGCGATCATCCGCCACCCGCTGACCTACACCCTGTCGCTGGGTGTCTATGCCAGCGCGTGGGCGTTCTATGGCACGGTCGGGCTGGCCTATCAGTACGGCTATGGTTTCCTCTCCAGTTACCTGGGGGTGTCAGGGGCGTTCCTGCTGGCGCCAGTGTTGCTCTACCCGATCCTGAAAATCACCCGCACCTACCAACTGTCGTCACTGGCCGACCTGTTCGCCTTTCGCTTTCGCAGCACCTGGGCCGGCGCGCTGACCACGATCTTCATGCTGGTCGGGGTGTTGCCGCTGCTGGCCCTGCACATCCAGGCCGTGGCCGATTCCATCAGCATCCTGACCCGCGAGCCGGTACAGCACCGAGTGGCGTTGAGCTTCTGTGCGCTGATCATTCTGTTCACGATCTTCTTCGGCTCCCGGCACATCGCCACGCGGGAAAAACACGAAGGCCTGGTGTTTGCGATCGCCTTCGAGTCGGTGATCAAGCTGATCGCCATCGGCGGTGTCGGTCTCTATGCCTTGTACGGCGTGTTCGATGGCCCGCAGCAGCTTGAGCTCTGGCTGCTGCAGAACCAGACCGCCCTCGCCGCCCTGCACACGCCTTTGCAGGAAGGCCCGTGGCGCACGCTGTTGCTGGTGTTCTTCGCCTCGGCGATCGTGATGCCGCACATGTACCACATGACCTTTACCGAAAACCTCAACCCGCGCTCGCTGGTGAGCGCCAGTTGGGGCCTGCCGTTGTTCCTGCTGTTGATGAGCCTGGCGGTGCCGCTGATCCTCTGGGCTGGCCTGAAGCTGGGCGCCAGCACCAACCCGGAATACTTCACCCTCGGCATCGGCATCGCCGCCAACAGCAAGGCCCTGGCATTATTGGCCTACGTCGGTGGCCTGTCGGCGGCCAGCGGCTTGATTATCGTCACCACGCTGGCCTTGTCGGGCATGGCCCTCAACCACTTGGTGCTACCGCTCTACCAGCCGCCAGCCGAAGGCAACATCTATCGCTGGTTGAAGTGGACCCGCCGGGCGCTGATCGTCGCGATCATCATGGCCGGCTACGGTTTTTACCTGATGCTCGGTGACGGGCAGGACCTGGCCAACCTGGGCATCGTCGCCTTCGTCGCCACCTTGCAGTTCCTGCCCGGCGTGCTGTCGGTGCTGTATTGGCCGACCGCCAACCGCCGCGGCTTCATCGCCGGCCTGCTGGCAGGGATCCTGGTGTGGCTGGTGGCGATGCTGTTACCGCTGATGGGCAACCTGCAGGGCTTCTATATTCCGCTGCTGAACATGATCTACGTGCTCGACGACACCAGTTGGCACATGGCGGCCATCGCTTCCCTGGCGGCGAACGTGCTGATGTTCACGCTGATCTCGCTGTTCACCAACGCCAGCAGCGAAGAAGCCAGCGCCGCCGAGGCCTGTGCGGTGGACAACGTGCGTCGCCCGCAGCGCCGCGAGTTGCACGCCGCCTCACCCCAGGAATTCGCCACGCAACTGGCCAAGCCCTTGGGTGCCAAGGCCGCGCAAAAGGAAGTTGAACAGGCCCTGCGCGACCTCTACTTGCCTTTCGATGAACGCCGCCCATACGCCTTGCGTCGCCTGCGGGACCGGATCGAGGCCAACCTGTCCGGCCTGATGGGCCCCAGCGTGGCCCAGGACATGGTCGAGACGTTCCTGCCCTACAAGGCTGGCGGCGAGAACTACGTCACCGAAGACATCCACTTCATCGAAAGCCGTCTCGAGGATTACCACTCGCGCCTCACCGGCCTGGCCGCCGAACTGGACGCCTTGCGCCGTTACCATCGCCAGACCCTGCAGGAATTGCCGATGGGCGTGTGCTCCCTGGCCAAGGACCAGGAAATCCTGATGTGGAACAAGGCCATGGAAGAGCTCACCGGAATCGCCGCCCAGCGCGTGGTCGGTTCCCGCCTGAGCACCCTGGGCGAGCCGTGGAAAGGCTTGCTGCAAGGGTTCATCGACCTGCCGGACGAGCACTTGCACAAACAGCACCTGGCCCTCGACGGCCAGACCCGCTGGCTGAACCTGCACAAAGCGGCAATCGACGAGCCACTGGCTCCCGGCAACAGCGGCCTGGTGCTGCTGGTGGAAGACCTGACCGATACCCAGATGCTCGAAGACAAGCTGGTCCACTCCGAACGGCTGGCAAGCATCGGCCGCCTGGCCGCCGGGGTGGCCCATGAAATCGGCAACCCGATCACCGGCATCGCCTGTCTGGCGCAGAACCTGCGCGAAGAGCGCGAGGACGACGGCGAGCTGACGGAAATCAGCGGGCAGATCCTCGAACAGACCAAGCGCGTGTCGCGCATCGTCCAGTCGCTGATGAGTTTCGCCCATGCTGGCGGCCACCAACACAATGACGAACCTGTCTGCCTGGCCGAAGTGGCCCAGGACGCCATTGGTCTGCTGGCCCTCAACCGGCGCAATTTCGAAGTGCAATTCTTCAACCTGTGCGACCCGGAGCACTGGGTCGATGGCGACCCCCAGCGGCTCGCCCAGGTGTTGATCAACCTGCTCTCCAACGCGCGGGACGCCTCACCGGCCGGCAGCGCGGTGCGGGTCAAGAGCGAAGCTTTCGAACACACGATCGACCTGATCGTCGAAGACGAAGGCAGCGGTATCCCACAGAACATCATGGACCGATTGTTCGAACCTTTCTTCACCACCAAGGATCCTGGCGAAGGCACCGGTCTGGGCCTCGCACTGGTCTATTCCATCGTTGAAGAGCATTATGGACAAATCACCATCGACAGCCCGGCCGATGTTCAGAGCCAACGCGGCACCCGTATCCGGGTGACCTTGC
This sequence comes from Pseudomonas sp. CG7, assembly GCF_023701885.1. Taxonomy (NCBI): domain Bacteria; kingdom Pseudomonadati; phylum Pseudomonadota; class Gammaproteobacteria; order Pseudomonadales; family Pseudomonadaceae; genus Pseudomonas; species Pseudomonas sp. CG7. The sequence continues at coordinate 24,155 of NZ_JABAEE010000056.1, forward strand.
CGCGTCATGTCGAAGCGACGTCCGCTGTGAACTGAGACCGTCGAGAGAATCGAATCAATGCCGCACATTTTGATCGTCGAAGACGAAACAATTATCCGCTCCGCCTTGCGCCGCCTGCTGGAACGCAACCAGTACCAGGTCAGCGAAGCCGGTTCAGTGCAGGAAGCACAAGAACGTTTCAGCATCCCCACGTTCGACCTGATCGTCAGCGACCTGCGCCTGCCTGGCGCCCCGGGCACCGAGCTGCTCAAGCTCGGCCAGGGCACGCCGGTGCTGATCATGACCAGCTACGCCAGCCTGCGCTCGGCGGTCGACTCCATGAAAATGGGCGCGGTGGACTACATCGCCAAACCGTTCGACCACGACGAGATGCTCCAGGCCGTGGCCCGCATCCTGCGGGATCGACAGGCGGCCACCAGCAATCCTGCGGAACCCGTCGGCAAGGCCAGCGCGTCGGCGAAAGCCGGCGCCAGCAACAATAATGGCGAAATCGGCATCATTGGCTCCTGCCCGCCCATGCAGGACCTGTACGGCAAGCTCCGCAAAGTCGCGCCGACCGACTCCAACGTCCTGATCCAGGGCGAGTCGGGCACCGGCAAGGAATTGGTGGCCCGTGCCCTGCACAACCTGGCGCGCCGGGCCAAGGCACCGATGATTTCGGTGAACTGCGCGGCGATTCCGGACAGCCTGCGCGAGTCCGAACTGTTCGGTCACGAGAAGGGCGCGTTCACCGGCGCCAGCGCCGGGCGTGCCGGGCTGGTGGAAGCGGCGGACGGCGGTACGTTGTTCCTCGATGAAATCGGCGAGCTGCCATTGGAAGCCCAGGCGCGGTTGCTGCGGGTGCTCCAGGAAGGCGAAATCCGCCGGGTCGGCTCGGTGCAGTCGCAAAAGGTCGATGTCCGCCTGATCGCGGCCACCCACCGTGACCTCAAGAGCCTGGCGAAAATTGGCCAGTTCCGCGAAGACTTGTACTACCGCTTGCACGTGATCGCCTTGAAGCTCCCTGCCCTGCGCGAGCGTGGCGCCGACGTCAATGAAATCGCCCAGGCGTTTCTGGCCCGCCAGAGCGCGCGGGTCAACCGCACCGACCTCAAGTTCGCCCCGGACGCCGAACAGGCCATTCGTCATTACGCCTGGCCGGGTAACGTTCGAGAACTGGAAAACGCGGTCGAGCGGGCGGTGATCCTGTGCGAGAGCCCGGAAATTTCCGCCGACCTGCTGGGCATCGATATCGAGCTCAGTGACCTGGACGACGAAGAATTCATCGGCCTGGCCCCGCAACAGGGCGGCGGCGCCAACAACACCAGCCACGAACCTACCGAAGACCTGTCCCTGGAGGATTACTTCCAGCACTTCGTCCTCGAGCACCAGGACCACATGACCGAAACCGAACTGGCACGCAAGCTGGGCGTCAGCCGCAAGTGCCTGTGGGAACGTCGTCAGCGCCTGGGGATTCCACGACGCAAGACCGGAGCGACCAGCGAAAGCTGAGGTGTGGGGGTAACACCGCTGAATGTGAAAAAACTGTTACCCCAGTCTTTTTCACGTAACAGAAGCCGGGGTTTACGGTAACGAAACCCCGGCTTTTTTTCGCCTCGAAAAAATGGCTATAACCCTATAACCCCCGGTTTCGCTGGGTCTCGCAAAAGTTGGCACGCACCCTGCTATAGCTTTGGTACAAGAACAATAACAAGCAATGCAAAAGACAATAAAAATAAGACGAATCGACTCACGCACAATAAAAACAAGACGGCGAGAGGCGCAGCTAACTGATTCTTTTGGAGAGGCGTTGTATTTGGGGCTTGCCCCGCAACCAGGCCGAGAATAATAAAAACTGTCTCAAGACAGCTGCCTGAACTGGTTGGATCGATTGATCACTGCAACACAGCGACCAAAGCAATCCGTTTGCTCTTGGCTCCCGATTGGGAGGGTCACGAAGGGAAAACCTCGTGGCGCGGGCACTCAACAAAAACAAGAAGCCCGAAACCAATAATAAAAACAGAGCACGCAACTAATTCTGGGGGAGCTTCGGCTCCCCTTGTGGTTTCTGGCGTTCCGCCTTCCCCGCCGCCTACACGCCTATCGCTGAAAGCTTGCAGCCCAAAACTCCTCTGTCCTACACCATCCCTCGACTAAATGCTAGAATCCCCGCCCATCATGCGGTCATTCTTCGTTTTTGGCCGAACATTCCTTCAAACAGTGCATCCCATGCTGAAGAAGCTGTTCCAGTCATTCCGTTCTCCCTTGCGTCGTACGCAACATATTCGCAGCACGCCTGAAGTGCTCAACAGCGGCCAGCATTCACTGCAAAAGGCCCAGTTCAGCCGTTATGCGGTGAACATCGTCGAACGTTTGCAGAACGCCGGCTACCAGGCTTACCTGGTCGGTGGCTGCGTGCGCGACATGCTGCTCAACATCACACCCAAGGATTTCGACGTTGCCACCAGCGCCACGCCGGAACAGATACGGGCCGAGTTTCGCAACGCCCGGATCATTGGCCGGCGCTTCAAGCTGGTCCATATCCATTTCGGCCGCGAAATCATCGAAGTGGCGACTTTCCGGGCCAATCACCCGCAGAGCGATGAAGAGGAAGACAGCAACCAGTCTTCCCGCAACGAGAGCGGGCGCATCCTGCGCGACAACGTCTACGGCACGCTGGAAGAAGACGCGCAACGCCGCGACTTCACCATCAACGCCCTGTATTACGATCCGGTCAGCGAACGCATCCTCGATTACGCCAACGGTGTACACGACATCCGCAATCGCCTGATCCGCCTGATCGGCGATCCCAAGCAACGCTACCAGGAAGACCCGGTGCGGATGCTGCGGGCCGTGCGTTTCGCCGCCAAGCTGAATTTCGGCATCGAAAAACACAGCGCCACGCCGATTCGCGAACTGGCGCCGATGTTGCGAGAAATCCCCTCGGCCCGCCTGTTCGAGGAAGTGCTCAAGCTGTTCCTGTCGGGCAACGCGGCAGATACCTTCGAGATGCTGGTGGACTTGCAGTTGTTCGATCCGCTGTTCCCCGCCAGTGCCGAGGCCCTGGAGCACAATCCGACCTATACCCACACCTTGATCAGCGAAGCACTGATCAACACCGACCTGCGCATCAAGCAGAACAAGCCGGTGACGCCGGCGTTCCTGTTCGCCGCCCTGCTCTGGCCTGCCCTGCCGGCCCGGGTGCTGCGCCTGCAAGACCGTGGCATGCCGCCGATCCCGGCGATGCAGGAAGCCGCCCACGAGCTGATCGCCGAACAGTGCCAGCGCATCGCCATTCCAAAACGCTTCACGATGCCGATCCGCGAGATCTGGGACATGCAGGAGCGCCTGCCACGGCGCAGCGGCAAACGTGCCGACTTGCTGCTGGACAACCCGCGGTTCCGCGCCGGCTACGACTTCCTCCTGCTGCGTGAAAGCGCAGGCGAGCAGACCGATGGCCTGGGCGAATGGTGGACCGACTACCAGGACGCCAACGACAGCGAGCGTCGCGACATGATTCGCGAGCTCAGCGGCAAGGATGACGGCGCCAGCGGCCCACGCAAGCGTCGTCGCAGCAGCGGTGCCAAGCGTAAACGGGCCAGTGAACCGAGCGCTTCGGGCGAATAATCGATGGAACGCATCTACATCGGCATGGGCAGCAACCTCGCCGAACCCGCCGAACAATTGCGCAGCGCCGTCCAAGCGCTGGCGCAGTTGCCTGACACGCAACTGGGAGGTGTCTCGGCGTTTTATCAAAGCGATTCTTTGCTCCCCGGCCCGCCCCGCTACACCAACGCGGTGGCAGCGCTGGATAGCCGCCTGGCACCACTGGACCTGCTCGATGCGCTGCAAGCCATCGAAACCGGACAGGGTCGCGAACGCCTCGAACGTTGGGGGCCGCGCACCTTGGATCTGGACATCCTGCTGTTCGGTGATCACCTGATCGACGAGCCACGCCTCAAGGTTCCCCACTACCACATGCAGGCCCGGGCCTTTGTGCTCTACCCGCTGGCCGAACTGGCCCCCGCCGACCTGCGTCTGGCCGATGGGCGCCTGCTCAAGGATCTCCTTGCGGCGTGCCCATTCGTCGGCCTGGAACGCTTGCCACCAATCTGACGAACACCACCTCCTGTGGGAGCAAGCTTGCTCGCGATGGCGTCATCACATCCAGCATCCAGGATGACTGACACACTGCTATCGCGAGCAAGCTCGCTCCCACAGGATCCGGGACCCAGCAGTCAGATTCGGAACACGCCCCTACGCTGAAACGCATCAGTCACCCCGGTAACACCCGGCGGTAACACATCCAATTGACTTCCCGAGTGCTCCTCACGACTATAGGCGTCCCGTCGCCGCCAACGCGGCGCTAATGGGCGTAATCCAGGCCTTACAAGCACCACGCATAGAAGGTGCGCCTGAATTCGAGCGCCTAATGAGGACTTTTTCATGCCAGCTATTACCCTGACCACGCTGCAAGGTCTCAAGCAAAAAGGTGAAAAAATCACCATGCTGACCTGCTATGACGCAACCTTCGCCCACGCCTGCAACGAGGCCGGTGTCGAAGTGCTGCTGGTGGGCGATTCCCTCGGCATGGTGCTGCAAGGTCACGACAGCACGCTGCCGGTGACCACCGCCGAGATGGCCTACCATGTGGCCGCCGTCAAACGTGGTAACACCGATGCGTTGATCCTCGCCGCCCTGCCGTTCATGGCCTACGCCACCCTCGAGCAAACCATGACCAACAGCGCCATGCTGATGCAGGCCGGAGCCCACATGGTCAAGGTCGAAGGCGCGTTGTGGCTGGCCGATTCGATTCGGCTACTGGCCGAGCGAGGCATTCCAGTGTGTGCCCACCTGGGCCTGACCCCCCAAGCGGTGAATATCCTCGGCGGCTACAAGGTCCAGGGCCGCAATGAGAACCAGGCGCGGCAGATGCGCGCCGATGCGATTGCCCTGGAGCAGGCGGGCGCGGCGATGTTGCTGCTCGAATGCGTGCCCAGCGAGCTGGCTGAAGAAATCACCCAGGCGGTGAAGATTCCAGTGATCGGAATCGGCGCCGGCAGCGCTACCGACGGTCAGGTACTGGTGCTGCACGACATGCTCGGATTATCGCTCACCGGGCGCGTGCCCAAGTTCGTCAAGAACTTCATGGCTGGGCAAACCTCTATCCACGGCGCCTTGAGTGCCTACGTCGCGGAAGTCAAGGCCGCGACCTTCCCGGGCACCGAACACGGATTTTCTGCATGAACACCGTCAAACCCGTACGCGAACTGCGGGCCGCCGTGGCCCGTGCCCGCGGCGAAGGCAAGCGCATTGCCTTCGTGCCGCCCATGGGCAACCTGCACAGCGGTCACGTGGCGTTGGTCACCAAGGCTGCGCAACGGGCCGACTTCGTGGTGGCGAGCATTTTCGTCAACCCGCTGCAATTCGGCGCCGGCGAGGACTTGGACAAATACCCCCGTACCCTGGCGGCCGACCAGGAGAAGCTGCTCCAGGCCGGCTGCCACTTGCTGTTCGCCCCCAGCGTCGAAGAGATGTACCCCGACGGCATGACCGGACAAACCCGGGTCAGCGTTCCGCAATTGTCCGAAGGCTTGTGCGGCGCCAGCCGTCCCGGGCATTTCGAGGGTGTGGCGACGGTGGTCAGCAAACTGTTCAATATGGTCCAGCCTGACCTGGCGGTGTTTGGCCAGAAAGATTTCCAGCAACTGGCGGTGATCCGCGCCCTGGTCCATGACCTGAACATGCCGATCCAGATCATCGGCGAGCCGACCGCTCGCGCCGAAGCCGGCCGGGCTCTGTCGTCACGCAACGGTTTCCTCAGCCCGGACCAACGCGCCGTCGCGCCCGTGGTCTATCGCGCCCTGAACCAGATCGCCGAGGCGATCAAGCAGGGTCAGCGGGATTTCCCGGCGCTGATCGGTGCGCAGCTCAAGCAGCTCGAAGCCGCCGGCCTGCGTCCAGACTATCTGGAAATCCGTCACGCCAAGACCTTGCGTCCAGCGTCGAGCGAGGACCGCGACCTGGTGATTCTGGTCGCCGCCTTCCTGGGCACCACGCGCCTGATCGACAACCTGCATCTGGATCTCGACACGCCCGCCTGAAGCCCCCTTGTGGGAGCAGGAGCCTGTGGGAGCAAAGCTTGCTCGCGATAGCGGTCTGACAGTCGACATAGGCGTTGAATGTGACCGCATCGTCGCGAGCAAGCTTTGCTCCCACAAGGCTCGGCCCACAGCAATTCAGATTGCCCGCAAGACCTCGCCGCATTTCCGTCTGTCGCCCCCTTCCCATCCTCGATGTATAAAAAAGTACCGTGAACCAGTCAGACAAAGTCAAGACAGATCGCAACGCGAGGTTTACTGTAGTCGCCCTGTGTCCGGCGATCGTGTCGATGCAGTGTCCGGACGCCCACCTCGAGCCGCGCCGGAATTTTTCGTGTACAAAAGGTCGTTCAAGTAAAAAGGAAAGCCGCAGCGATGGCGTATTACCGAACCCCTCATGACGTGACCGCTCTGCCAGCCTGGCAAGCGCTGAATGACCACCGCAAAGCCATGCAGGATTTCAGCATGCGCGAAGCGTTCAATGCCGATCCGCAGCGTTTCACACAATTCACCCTGTCGAGCTGCGGTCTGTTTCTCGACTACTCGAAAAACCTGATCAACGCCCAGACCCGCGACTTGCTGGTGGGCCTGGCCAACGAAGTCGACCTCAAGGGCGCGATCAACGCGCTGTTCGAAGGCGAAATCGTCAACGCCTCGGAAAACCGCCCCGCCCTGCACACCGCCCTGCGTCGGCCGGTGGGCGACAAATTGCTGGTCAACGGCGTCAACGTGATGCCGGACGTGCACAAGGTGCTGAACCAGATCACTGACCTGGTCGGCCGCATTCACGACGGCCTGTGGCGCGGCTACACCGAAAAGCCCATCACCGACGTGGTAAACATTGGCATCGGTGGTTCCTTCCTCGGACCGCAGTTGGTGTCCGAAGCGCTGTTGTCCTACACGCACAAAGGCGTTCGCTGCCACTACCTGGCAAACATCGACGGCAGCGAATTTCACGAACTGACCATGAAGCTGCGCGCCGAAACCACGCTGTTCATCGTCTCGTCGAAATCATTCAACACCCTCGAAACCCTGAAGAACGCCCAGGCCGCCCGCGCCTGGTACCTGGCCCAGGGTGGTTCCGAAGCGGAGCTGTATCGCCACTTTATCGCCGTGTCGAGCAACAATGCCGCCGCCGTGGCCTTCGGCATCCGTGAAGAAAACATCTTCCCGATGTGGGACTGGGTCGGCGGGCGCTACTCGCTGTGGTCGGCCATCGGCCTGCCGATCGCCCTGGCCATCGGCATGTCGAACTTCAAGGAATTGTTGTCCGGCGCCTATTCCATGGACCAGCATTTCCAGAGCGCCCCATTCGAGCAGAACATGCCGGTGCTGCTGGCGCTGCTGGGCGTGTGGTACGGCAACTTCTGGGGTGCGCAGAGCCATGCGATCCTGCCGTACGACCACTACCTGCGTAACATCACCAAACATTTGCAGCAGTTGGACATGGAATCCAACGGCAAGAGCGTGCGCCAGGACGGTACCCCGGTGTCGACCGACACGGGCCCGGTCATCTGGGGCGGCGTTGGCTGCAACGGACAGCACGCCTACCACCAGTTGCTGCACCAGGGCACCCAGTTGATCCCGGCCGACTTCATCGTGCCGATCGTCAGCTTCAACCCGGTTGCCGACCATCACCAGTGGCTGTACGCCAACTGCCTGTCCCAGAGCCAGGCACTGATGCTGGGCAAGACCCGCGCCGAGGCCGAAGCCGAGCTGCGGGACAAGGGCGCCAGCGAAGAAGAGGTGCAGAAACTGGCCTCCCACAAGGTGATCCCGGGCAACCGCCCAAGCAACACCCTGGTGGTCGAACGCATCAGCCCACGGCGCCTCGGCGCACTGGTGGCGCTGTATGAGCACAAAGTGTTCGTGCAGAGCGTGGTCTGGGGCATCAACGCCTTCGACCAATGGGGCGTGGAGCTGGGCAAGGAACTGGGCAAGGGTGTCTACAACCGCCTGGTAGGCAGCGAAGAAAACCCGGCCGAAGACGCCTCGACCCAAGGCTTGATCAACTACTTCCGCGGGCGTCATCGCGGCTGATCGTATCCCGCTCCCACAGTTGCTTTGTCACAGTTGCTTTGTGTGTGACTTGAACCCTCAGGCTACTGGGCGCATCTTTATATCTTGTCGCAAAACAAGAATAAGGAACCGTCATGTTCGATATCAGCCAGTACCCCCACGCCGATGCCGTCCGCCGGGCTGCGCAACTGAGTCAGGACGAGTACAAGCGGCTCTACAAAGAATCCATCGAACACCCCAGCGCCTTCTGGGCCGAGCAGGCCACGCGCTTTCTCGACTGGATGACGCCCTGGCAAACCGTCCAGCGCTATGACCTCAAGAACGGCGACGCGACCTGGTTCGCCGGCGGCAAGCTGAACGTCAGCGCCAATTGCATCGACCGTCACCTGGACACACGGGGCGACCAGATCGCGATCATCTGGGAAGGCGACGACCCTGCCGAATCGGCGCAAATTACCTACAAGAAACTCCACAATCATGTCTGCCGCCTGGCCAACGTGCTGAAAAGCCGTGGCGTGAAGAAAGGCGACCGGGTCTGCATCTACATGCCGATGATCCCCGAGGCCGCCTACGCCATGCTCGCCTGCACCCGCATCGGCGCGGTGCATTCGGTGGTGTTCGGCGGCTTCTCGCCGGACTCCCTGCGCGACCGGATTCTCGACGCCGATTGCCGCACCGTGATCACCGCTGACGAAGGTGTACGCGGCGGGCGCTTCATACCGCTCAAGCGCAACGTCGACAAGGCCCTGGAAAGCTGCCCGAACGTCAGCACCGTGCTGGTGGTCGAGCGCACCCAGGGCGAAGTGGACTGGGCAGAAGCTCGTGACCTCTGGTATCACCAGGCCCTGCACGACATCAGCGACGATTGCCCGCCCGAACCGATGGACGCCGAAGACCCGCTGTTCATCCTCTACACCTCAGGCAGTACCGGCAAGCCCAAGGGCGTGCTGCACACCACCGGCGGCTATCTGCTGCAAGCGGCGATGACGTTCAAGTACGTACTCGACTACCGCGACAACGAGGTGTTCTGGTGCACCGCCGACGTCGGCTGGGTCACCGGCCACAGCTACATTGTCTATGGCCCGCTGGCGAACGGCGCCACCACGCTGATCTTCGAGGGCGTGCCGAGCCACCCCACCAGTTCGCGTTTCTGGCAAGTGATCGACAAGCATCAGGTCAACATCTTCTACACCGCGCCGACCGCCCTGCGCGCGTTGATGCGTGAAGGAGCCGGACCGTTGCAGGAAACGTCCCGCAAAAGCCTGCGATTGCTCGGCAGCGTCGGCGAGCCGATCCACCCGGAGGCGTGGGAATGGTATTTCAACGTGGTAGGCGAACAGCGCTGCCCGATTGTCGATACTTGGTGGCAGACCGAAACCGGCGGCATCATGCTCAGCCCATTGGTCAGTGCCCCACGGCTCAAGCCAGGCTGCGCCACACGGCCGATGTTCGGCGTGCAACCGATCTTGCTGGATGAGGTGGGCAAGGAAATCAACGGTGCCGGCAGCGGTGTGCTGGCGATCAAATCCAGTTGGCCGGGGCAGATTCGCAGTGTCTACGGCGACCATCAACGCATGGTCGACACCTACTTCAAGCCCTATCCGGGTTATTACTTCACTGGCGACGGCGCGCGCCGCGACGAAGACGGCGCCTACTGGATCACCGGGCGTATCGACGATGTGATCAACGTCTCCGGGCATCGCATTGGCACCGCCGAGGTGGAAAGCGCCCTGGTGCTGCATGACAGCATCGCCGAAGCCGCCGTGGTCGGTTACCCCCACGCCCTCAAGGGCCAGGGCATCTATGCGTTTGTCACGCCGATGAACGGTGTGGAGGCCAACGACGAGTTGAAGAAAGAATTGTTGGCTCACGTCAGCAAGGAAATCGGCAGCTTCGCCAAGCCGGAGCTGATCCAGTGGGCGCCGGCGTTGCCCAAGACCCGCTCGGGCAAGATCATGCGGCGCATCCTGCGCAAGATCGCCTGCAACGAACTCGACAGCCTTGGCGACACCTCGACCCTGGCCGATCCAAGCGTGGTGGAGGGGTTGATCGACAAACGGCTGAATCGCTGAGGATTCCTGTGGGAGCGAGCTTGCTCGCGATGGGGCCCTGTCAGTCTTGACCGCCATCGCGAGCAAGCTCGCTCCCACAAGGACCACGCCAGCCATAACTGCTAAACTCCCGCGCCTCATTTCTCTAAGGCGCGCCCGGCATGTCTTCCTTGAATCAGGCGCTGCGCGCCGCCCTCGACCATCGCCTGGAGCTGCTCGGCCAACTGCATCAGCAAGGCACCGACTGCTATCGCCTGTTCCATGGCAGCCAGGAAGGCGCGCCCGGCCTGACCATCGACCGCTATGGCCCGCAACTGCTGGTGCAGAGCTTCCACCAGTCGCTGGAACGGGACGACCTGTTGCAGCTGCATGGCATTGTCAACGAACGCCTGGGCCTGGAGACCCTGTTGGTCTACAACGACCGCGCCCGGGGCAATTCCCGCGTCGACCGCCAGGACATGGTCTATCAGGCAGACGAAGCCGCCCTGCAAGACCTGGTCGGGCATGAGTGGGGCTTGAATTATCGTGTCCGTGGCCGGCATGCCGGGCAGGATCCACTGCTGTTCCTCGACCTGCGCAACGCCCGGGGCTGGGTCAAGGCACACAGCCGCGGCAAAAGCGTGTTGAACCTGTTTGCCTACACCTGCGGCGTCGGCCTGAGCGCCGCTGCGGGTGGCGCGCGTGAAGTGTGCAACCTGGACTTCGCCGAAGGCAACCTGGCAGTGGGCCGTGAAAACGGCCTGCTCAACCCCGATTTGCAGCCCATGGAATTCGTGCAGTCGGATTACTTCCCGGCGATTCGCCAACTGGCCGGCCTGCCCATCAGCCAGCGTCGCGGGCAAAAACTGCCCAGCTATGTGCGCCTGGAGCAACGCCAGTACGACCTGGTGCTACTCGACCCACCGGCCTGGGCCAAAAGTGCGTTCGGCACCGTCGATCTGTTGCGCGACTACCAAAGCCTGCTGAAACCGGCGCTGCTCACCACCGCTGACAATGGTGTGCTGATCTGCTGCAACAACCTGGCAAAAGTGCCCATGGACGACTGGCGCGAGCAGGTGTTGCGTTGTGCGGAAAAAGCCGGCCGCCCGGTGCGCGACTGGAGCGTGCTGACCCCAGGCAGCGATTTCCCCTCCCTGGATCAGCAACCGCCGCTCAAGACGCTGATCCTCCAGCTCTAGGCCCCGGACTGAAATCTCACAGGGAAACCAGATAAATCTCATAAATCACAGTGGCTTCGGAACCGTAAACGCATGCCATACTCCAAGGCACTCCGAATTCACACCTAGATGAAGCCGCACATGCCCAAAGGATTGATTCGCGCTATCGGCGCCCTGTTGACCGCACTGGCCCTCTACAGCCTGTTGGGTTTCCTGATTCTGCCAGGCATCGCCTTGCGCATCGCCAACCAGCAATTGGCCGCCCTTGCGACAGTACCGGCCCAGATCCAGCGCATCGAACTCAATCCCTTCAGCCTTGAAGTCACCCTCTGGGGCTTGAACATCGGCGAACCGGGCAAAGAGCAAGTCGGCTTCGAACGGCTGTACGCCAATTTGCAACTCGACAGCCTGTGGTCCGGCGCCTTGCACCTGGTCGACATCGAACTGGACAAGCCCAAGACCGAAGTCGTGTTCACCAAGGACGGTCAGTTGAATTTACTGGGCCGGTTCAAGTTGCCAGCCAGCGAACCGACGCCCGCCGATCCCGAGGCCAAACCTTTTCCGCTGCGGGTCGATCGAATCAAGTTGGCTGGCGGTTACGTGCATTTCCAGGACCTGCGCCCCAGCGAGCCCATCGAGTTCCTGTACGACACCCTCGATTTCGAGTTGAAGAACCTCAGCACCCTGCCCGACGACAACGCCGACATGACCTTGGTGGCCGCCGGCCCCGAGGGCGGGCTGATCGACTGGACGGGCAATTTCAGCCTCTCGCCACTTGCTTCCCAGGGTACGCTCAAAGTCACTGGTGGCCAGATGAAAGCCTGGTGGCCCTACGTGCGCGACGCCGTACCGCTGGTGCTGGAAAACGGCGTCCTGAACCTCAGCACCGACTACAAGCTCAACTTGGCCAAAGGCACCGAACTGCTGCTCAACAATGTCGCGGTCAGTGTCGCTCCATTCGCCATCAAGGCCCCCGATGGCCGTCCATTGGTGAAACTCGAGCGCCTGGATGTCAGCGAAACCACGGTAGACCTGGCCAAGCAGCAAGTGGTAGTGGGCAAGATCCGTAGCCAGAAGCTGGAAACCTGGGCCGCTCGCGAGGCAGACGGGCAGCTGGACTGGCAAAAACTCTTCGCCAGCCAGCCGGCCAAACCGCAGGTCAAGGCTGAACCAGCATCCGCCCCGGCGGCGGCCGACTCGCCAAAACCTGAACCGGCACCACCGAGCAAACCGTGGCAGGTGCTGTTGAAGGACGTGCAACTGCGCGACTATCACGTGCACTTGGCCGACCGCCAGGCGCAGCCCGCCGTGGCGCTGGAGGTCGGCCCGCTGAACCTCGACCTGCAGAACTACGACACCCTCAACGGCTCGCCCTTTACCCTCAAGCTCGACACCGGGCTGGGCAAACAGGGCAAGATCCTGGCCGACGGCGAGGTCAACCTCAACCCGATCAGCGCCAGGCTCAAGGTCAAGACCCAGGACATCGACCTGCGCGTCGCCCAGGCGTACATCAATCCGTTCATTCGCCTGGAGCTGCGCTCCGGGATGCTCGGCAGCGACCTGGCGGTCGACCTCAAGAGCACCGAGCCATTGGCCTTTGCCATCACCGGCCGCGCCCAGGTCGACCAGTTGCCCACCCTCGACACCCTCAAGACCCGTGATTTCCTCAAGTGGCAGAAGCTGGTTCTCGAAGGCCTCAACTACCAGCACGGCGACAGCCTGTCCATCGACAAGGTCAACCTGTTTCAGCCTTACGCGCGGTTCATGATCAATGACGACCGCACCACCAACGTCGATGACCTGCTGATCCCGCAACCGGCCGACAGCGGCGCGAAGAGCACCGCGGCCAAACCGGCGACCCAGGAAAAACCGCTGGGCATCCACATCGGCGGCGTCGCCATCAATGACGGTTCGGCCAACTTCGCCGACTTCAGCCTGACCCCCAACTTCGCCACGGCCATCCAGCAACTCAATGGCCAGATCGGCACCATCGACAGCCGCCAGGCCAAACCGGCCAGCGTGGACATCAAGGGCAAGGTCGACCGATACGCGCCGGTCACCATCAAGGGCGCTGTCACCCCTTTCGCTCCGGTGGCCAGCCTCGACCTCGCCACCAGCTTCAAGCGGGTCGAGCTGACTACCCTGACGCCCTACTCCGGCAAGTTCGCTGGCTATCGCATCCGCAAGGGTCGACTCAATCTCGACCTGCATTACCGCATCACCAAGGGCCAGCTCCAGGCGGACAACAAGGTGGTGGTCGAGCAATTGCAGTTGGGGGAAAAAGTCGACAGCCCGGACGCCGTGAGCCTGCCGCTGAAACTGGCCATCGCGTTGCTCAAGGACTCCGAGGGCAAGATTTCCATCGAACTGCCGGTCAGCGGCAACCTCAACGATCCACAATTCAGCGTCATGCCGATCGTCTGGCAGACCCTGCGCAACCTGGTGGTCCGCGCGGCCCAGGCGCCGTTCAAGCTCATTGGTGGACTGGTGGCCGGCGGCGGTTCGGAAGTCCTGGGCAGCGTCGCATTTGCGCCGGGCTCCAGCGACCTGAGCAAGGATAACGAAGGCACGCTGCTCAAACTCTCCGAAGCCTTGGCCAAACGGCCGGAGCTGCGCCTGGAAATCGAGGGTACCGCCGCCGAAAGCAGCGACGGGCCATTGCTCGCGGCCCAGCGGCTGGAGCGCGAATACCAGTACAACTACTACAAGATGCTCCAGCGTCGGGGTGACAAGGTTCCGGCCCAAGCTTCGCTGATAGAGGTGCCCGAGGATGAAAAGGCACCGCTGCTCGAAGGCATCTACCGCACGCGCCTCAAGACCCAGCCGCCGGCCGAATGGACGCAACTGGATAAAACGGCGCGCATCGAGAAACTGCGCGAAGGCGTGATCAAGTTCTGGAGCGGCAGCGACGTGCTGTTGCGCCAACTGGGACAAGAACGGGCCAGCAGCATCAAGGATTTCCTGGTGGACAAAGGTCAGTTGGCCGACGACCGCGTGTATTTCATCGACGCCAGCCTCGGCCAGGCCGAAAGCGATGGCCGGGTGGTCACGCCTATGCATCTGGATGCCGAATAAGATGAAACCCTGGTACGGGCTCGGCCTGGGTCTATTGCTCGCAGCCGGCCAGGCATCGGCGGCCACCACGCTGCGCTGCGGCAACCAGTTGATCAGCGTCGGCGACCGCTTGGGCGAAGTGCTGCAGAAGTGCGGACAGCCTGCGGCGCGGGATGACTTGGGCTACAAGCGCAGTGTCAATCGCCGGGAAGAATACCCGGTGGAAGAATTGACCTACGGCCCCAACAACGGCATGTATCAGTACCTGCGTTTCGAGGGGAATCGGCTGGTGGAGATCACCAGCAAGCGGGGGCGGTGACCGGGCCGCTACACAATTAGCGGCATATGTGTTGATTGTGCTGCCGCCTTCGCGAGCAAGCTCGCTCCCACAGTGGATTGGGTTTCGTCAGGCTGAATGCATTTAAATGTGGGAGCGAGCCTGCTCGCGATTAAGAACAACTCGGTTTCCCAGACAGCCCCACAAACTTCACCCGCACTTTCTCCTCTCGGAATAGAACAGGCCCCCGACACGAATGCCGGAGGCCTGTAATGGCCACATCCCTATGGCCTTTCGCATGAACTCCAAAGCAACGGCAAGCGTATGACTCAGCCCGCTTGCCGTGCCTTCTCCCAGTCCAGGCGAGAAGCCTTGGCCTTACTCGGCTTTCAGGCCGTCAGCCGATACGTCCTTGACGCCCTTGATTTTCTTGGCGATTGCCACAGCGGTGTCTTTTTGTGATTCAGTGACTTTGTTCATCGAAGATAAGGACACAACGCCGTTGTTGGTTTCGACTTTGATATCAGTGCCTGGAATGCCTTTTTCAGTAACCAGGTCAGCTTTGACCTTGGTAGTGATCCAGGTATCGGAAACGTCTTCTTTGGCCTCTGTCACTTCGCCTGCAGCCAGCATCATTGGCGCCTGAGTTGCTTGAGTGGTCTCGGCGAATGCGCTAGCCATGGTCAGGGTCAGAGCGGTAGCAGCGGCGGCAGTGATAGCGAACTTCTTCATACGAGTAACTCCTGTTTTTCTCAGAAACCGCCGGAGATGAATCCCGGCAGGGTTAACAGGAGTAGTGCGAAGGCTGTGCCAGTTTTGAAACATTTATAAATTGCTTATGAATCAGCAGGTTAAGCGAAGCGGCGATTTTGGCGATCATGCAAAATGCATGAAGCGATGATTCTGGACATGCAACATGCGGGTTTTATGCGGATGCTAACTTTTTGAAATGCTAAGCATTTCTTTAACGTAAAAAACCCCGCATGGGCGGGGTTTCGATGGGCGTTGTTCCAAATGGTCAACCGGCAGGAGCTGCTGCTGCGGCTCCTGTACAGCCGGCTGGCAGGAACTCCTGGGCGGCTGTGGAAGCGCAGGTCCAAGCGCCCGTAGCTGCACGGCTAAGGGTAATCGTCTTGGCCAGCACGGGTGCAGGCGCGTTGGCAATCGTGCATTGAATGGTACCTGTTCCTGCCGCAGCATTGCCCGCAACGGTAATTGCACAATTGCTGGTGCTTGCAATTGCCCCAGTGTTGTCTCCATCTGGATTTTGGCCTTGATTCATGACGTCCTCAAACGGCACCTTCAGAGCGGAAATTTCCGCCAGTGCAGCCGTCGCCTTCGCCCGCGCCTGATACTTGGAATACTGCGGCAACGCAAACGTCGCCAGAATGCCGATGATCGCCACGACGATCAGCAGCTCGATCAGCGTAAAGCCCTTTTGCTTGTTCATAGACATCTCCCATGCATGAGTCGAAATCTCATGACCTGAAACCGCCATTGCAGGGCACATGCCAACCCTCAAGCCCCATCAATAAAGGGTGTCGATCCCGCACAACGGCGGCGTCCTACCTCAACAACCGCACTATCTGACGTTTTTTGTCACCCTGGCCCGCTGGTTTGGCGTCGATGCTTGACTAGGCTATAAGTCATGAACTGTCCGCGTCCGGTATCCCCATGAATGACATCGCCCTCAGCGGCCTGACCAAGCAATTGGTGCTGGCCGAACTGCTCACCGAGCAAAGTGCGCAACAGGCGTATCAACAGGCCCAACGCAGCCGCATCCCCCTGGTCAGCTACCTGGTGCAGAACAAACTGGTCCAGAGCCGCCAGATCGCGGAAATCGCCTCGGAGCATTTCGGCGTGGCCCTGCTGGACCTCAACAGCCTGGACAAGGAAGCCCAGCCCACCGGCCTGGTCAGCGAAAAACTGGTGCGCCAGCACCACGCCCTGCCGCTGTGGCGGCGTGGCAACAAGCTGTACGTGGGCATCTCCGACCCTACCAATCACCAGGCCATCAACGACATCCAGTTCAGCACCGGCCTGACCACCGAAGCCATCCTGGTGGAGGACGACAAGCTCAGCGACGCCATCGAAAAATTCTTCGAGTCCAGTAGCACCGGCCTGGAAGGCATGGGCGATGTTGACCTCGATGGCCTGGACATCGAATCGATCGACGACACCAAGCAGGACTCCATCGGCACCCAAGACACCGATGACGCGCCCGTGGTGCGCTTCGTCAACAAGATGTTGCTGGACGCGATCAAGGGCGGCTCTTCCGACCTGCACTTCGAACCCTACGAAAAAACCTACCGGGTGCGGGTGCGCACCGACGGCATGCTGCGGGAAGTGGCCAAGCCGCCGATCCAATTGGCGACCCGCATCGCCGCCCGCCTGAAGGTCATGGCCAGCCTCGATATTTCCGAGCGGCGCAAACCCCCGGACGGCCGGCTGAAAGTGCGCCTGTCGAAAACCAAGTCCATCGTCTTCCGGGTCAACACCCTGCCCACGCTCTGGGGCGAAAAAGTAGTGATCCGGATCCTCGACCCGTCCAGCGCGCAAATGGGCATCGATGCCCTGGGCTACGAGACGGACCAGAAAGACCTGTACATGGCCGCCCTCAAGCAACCGCAAGGGCTGATCCTGGTCACCGGCCCGACCGGCTCGGGCAAGACCGTGTCGCTGTACACCGGGCTGAACATCCTCAACACCGTGGACATCAACATTTCCACCGCCGAAGACCCGGTGGAGATCAACATGGAAGGCATCAACCAGGTCAACGTGAACCCGCGCCAGGGGCTGGACTTCGCCCAGGCCCTGCGCTCGTTCCTGCGCCAGGACCCGGACGTGATCATGGTCGGCGAGATCCGCGACCTGGAAACCGCCGAAATCGCCATCAAGGCCGCCCAGACCGGCCACCTGGTGCTGTCCACCCTGCACACCAACAGCGCCGCCGAAACCCTGATCCGCTTGCAGAACATGGGCATTCCGGGGTTCAACATCGCCACAGCCGTGCACCTGATCATCGCCCAGCGGCTGGCGCGCAAGCTGTGCAACCACTGCAAGAAGGCCATCGAGGTTCCCGAGGAAGCCTTGCTCAAGGAAGGTTTCCCTCGGGAACGCATCGGCACATTCACGATCTATGAGCCGGTCGGTTGCGAACAGTGCAACCACGGTTACAAAGGGCGCGTGGGGGTTTACGAAGTGGTCAAGAACACGCCCGAGCTGCAACGGTTGATCATGGCCGAGGGCAACTCGCTGGAAATCGATCTGCAGATGCGCAACGACGGCTTCAATGACCTGCGCGCATCGGGGCTGCTCAAAGTGATGCAGGGCGTCACCAGCCTCGAAGAAATCAACCGGGTCACCAAGGATTGAACATGGCGGTCAAGGCAGTCAAAACCGATGTGTACACGTGGGAAGGCAAGGACCGCAAAGGCACGAAAATGACCGGCGAGCTGACGGGCCAGAGCCCGGCCCTGGTCAAGGCACAACTGCGCAAGCAAGGCATCAACCCGGAGAAGGTCCGCAAGAAATCCACCTCGATATTCAGCAAGGGCAAGCGCATCAAGCCGCTGGACATTGCCCTTTTCACCCGCCAGATGGCCACGATGCTCAAGGCTGGCGTACCGCTGCTGCAAGCGTTCGACATCATCGGCGAAGGCTTCGACAACCCCAACATGCGCAAACTGGTGGATACGGTGAAGCAGGAAGTTGCCGCCGGCAACAGCTTCGCCGCCTCGCTGCGCAAATGCCCGCAGTACTTCGACGAGCTGTACTGCAACCTGGTGGACGCCGGCGAACAGGCCGGCGCCCTGGATACGCTGCTGGACCGGGTGGCGACCTACAAGGAAAAGAGCGAAGCCCTCAAGGCCAAGATCAAGAAAGCCATGACCTACCCGACGGCGGTGATACTCGTCGCAGCGGTGGTCACTGGCATCCTGCTGGTCAAGGTGGTGCCGCAGTTCGAATCGGTCTTCTCCGGGTTCGGGGCGCAGTTGCCGGCCTTCACGGTGATGGTCATCGGCCTGTCGGAGTTCATGCAGGAGTGGTGGTGGATGCTGCTGGGCGGTTTGGCCGGCGCGTTTTTCGGGGTGAAATATGCCCTCAAGCGGTCCCAGGCGTTTCGTGACTGGCGGGACAAATGGCTACTCAAGCTCCCCTTGATCGGCACCTTGATGTACAAGTCCGCAGTGGCTCGCTTTGCCCGCACGCTCTCGCCCACCTTCGCCGCCGGCGTGCCGCTGGTCGAAGCCCTCGATTCGGTGTCGGGCGCCACCGGCAACGTCGTATTCAAGCGCGCCGTGCAGCGCATCCGCCAGGACGTCTCCACCGGCATGCAGTTGAATTTTTCCATGCGCGCGTCGGGGATCTTTCCGAACCTGGCCATCCAGATGACCGCCATCGGCGAGGAATCCGGCGCGCTGGACGACATGCTCGACAAGGTCGCGAGCTTTTATGAGGCCGAAGTGGACAATCTGGTGGACAACCTCACCAGCCTGATGGAACCCTTCATCATGGTGATCCTGGGGATCGTCGTCGGTGGCCTGGTGGTTGCCATGTACTTGCCCATCTTTCAACTCGGCTCTGCGATCTGACATGCCCTTGAGCGAATTTTTCGTGCTGTATCCCCTGGCTTTCGTGCTCGTTGCGGCATTGCTCGGCCTGATCATCGGCAGCTTCCTCAACGTGCTGGTGTGGCGCCTGCCGAAGATGCTCGACCGCGAATGGCGCCTGCAAGCCCACGATCTGCTGGGCCTGCCGGCTGAGGCCCCGGGCCCGGTCTATAACCTGATGTTGCCGCACTCCCAGTGCCCCCACTGCGACCATCGCATCCGCGCCTGGGAAAATATCCCCGTGCTCAGCTACGTGATGTTGCGCGGCCGCTGTTCGAGTTGCGCCGCGCCCATTGGCAAGCGTTACCCCCTGACCGAAGTGGCCTGCGGCGCGTTGTCGGCATTCGTCGCCTGGCATTTCGGCTTTGGCTGGCAGGCCGGCATGGTGATGGTGTTGACCTGGGGCCTGCTGGGCATGAGCCTGATCGACGCCGAGCATCAATTGCTGCCCGATACCTTGGTGCTGCCGTTGTTGTGGCTGGGCTTGATCGTCAACAGCTTCGGCCTGTTCGTTCCTTTGGACCAGGCGATGTGGGGCGCGGTGGCCGGCTATCTGGCGCTGTGGTCGGTGTTCTGGGTGGTCAAGCTGCTCACCGGCAAGGAAGGCATGGGCTACGGGGACTTCAAGCTGCTGGCAATGCTGGGCGCCTGGGGCGGTTGGCAGCTCCTGCCGCTGACGCTGCGCTTGTCGTCGCTGGTGGGCGCCGTTATCGGGGTCATTGTGCTGCGCCGGCGTGACGCTCCCGGGTCGACACAAATCCCCTTTGGGCCTTATCTGGCCATTGCCGGCTGGATTGCCTTGCTCTGGGGTGGTCAAATAACCGACTTCTACTGGCAGTCTGTCGGTTTCTAATGTCGATCTTTTATGAATAACCCCCTGGAAAAACCCTGGATCCTCGGCCTGACCGGTGGCATCGGCAGCGGCAAGAGCGCGGCGGCCCAGCATTTTATCGACCTGGGTGTGCACGCCGTCGACGCCGATCACGCCGCACGCTGGGTGGTCGAGCCCGGGCGCCCGGCGCTGGCGAAAATCGCCGAACACTTCGGCCCTGGCGTATTACAGGCCGACGGCGCCCTGGATCGGGCGGCGCTGCGCAAGCTGATTTTCGAGCAGGCCGAGGAACGCCGCTGGCTCGAAGCACTGCTGCATCCGTTGATCGCCGAGGAAATCGCCCATCACCTGGCCCAGGCACAATCGCCCTACGCGATCCTGGTGTCGCCGCTGCTGATCGAGTCAGGCCAGTACGCCATGACCCAGCGGATCCTGGTGATCGACGCGCCAGAACAACTGCAGATCGAACGTACCTTACAGCGCGCCCAGACCAGCGAGCAGCAGGTCCAAGCGATCCTCAAGGCCCAATCCAGCCGCCAGGATCGCCTGATCCATGCCGACTACGTGGTGGTCAACGACCGCGACCTCGCCTGGCTGCAGAGCGAGGTCGAGCGCCTGCATCACTTTTACCTTACTTTGCGTGGAGGCCAATCATGAGCCAAACCCCACCCGTCGATTGTCCAACCTGTGGCGCACCCGTGGAATGGAGCCCGGAGAGCAAATTCCGGCCGTTCTGTTCCGACCGCTGCAAACTGATCGACCTGGGCGCCTGGGCGTCGGAAGAACACAAGATCCCCGTGGCCCCGGACGCCGAGGATGAGTTGTTCAGCGAAGACTTCAATCCTCGCTCCCATCACTAAGGCCCGGTAGGAATCATTGTGGCGAGGGAGCTTGCTCCCTCGCCACGGCTCATTGTCATCTCAGGTAACGGAGTTCTCCCCTAAGGCCGCATGAAACCGTAATCCTGTTCATCGTCGAGGTTTTCCGCCAGGAAACTCAACTCGTCGGCCAGGTCTTCAGCGCTGCGCACGGTCTTGCTCTGCTGCACGATGGCACTGAGCAAGGCACGCAAGCTCAAGCCCGGGTCGAAACCGATCTCCATGGCGGCGTCGTGGCTACGCCTGATCTCTTGTCTGGCCCACTCATAAACACTCATGGTTGTGCTCCTGGAAGTTTTCCAGAGCATGAAGGGCGTGTGATGGAGCAGCCTTGACGTGAATCAAGGCTTGTCATCATCGTTCCACGGCGCCGACAGGTAGCGCGTGCGGTTGAAGGTCTCCAGCCATTCGGGGCTGAACACCACCAACGCACTGATCACCATGCCGTTGATGAACGCCTCGGGGAAGATGATCAGCCAGAGGTAGCCGATGAAATCCTCCAGCCAGTAAGGCATGGCGAATATCCCGTCGTACCACAGCAGGCCAAGCCCAAGCAGCAGGCACGCCAATGCCGAAAGCGCGGCGGCGAGAAACCCCGAACAGAAGATGTAGACAAACAGATTGCGTGGCTGGGCGCGCTCCACCAGGATCGCGCAGCATTCGGTGATCAGCACCGGCAGCAGGATCAGCAGCGCGCCGTTGCCCCCGACCGCCGCCATGTCCTGACGTCCCAGCAGCACCAGCGCAAGCTGCGCGCACAAGCCCCCCAGGATCGCCAACGGCCAGTCCAGCAGCAACGTCACGGCGGTCATGCCGATGAAATGATACGAGACACCCGTATCGAAATCCCGGCGTACCAGCCACAGCATGAACAACGCCAGCACCGTGCCGAACAACAGGTGCTGGCGACGGCTGTCGGTGAACAGCTCGACCCACGGTGCCCGCACCAAGGCCCAGGCCAACACCGGCACATACACCAGCCAGCCGGCCGCCTGGGTCTGCGAGGAGAGCAGTTCGGCACCGATCATGGGTTACTCCGTTCGTTCGCTATTGGGGAGCGACACTTCCTGGTTGTTGTACCAGAGCCATTGCAAACCTACCAAAGCCTACCGACCAATCCGAATAGTCATTCTCATGCATGAAGATGAAAACGTCTTGTGGACGAACCTGGGCTTGAATCCCGAGGTTGTCGGCAATTTTTCTGTAGAGCTCGCGCTTCATCGCATCACTGCGGCCCCTGCGCATCGTAATCTCAATCACGATCAAATGGTCTGAACGATCCACACCGTTAAACGTGCGGCTGTAGAAAAACTGCTCGGGATCGTAGTCCGTGACCAGGTTGAACAATTCATCCTCGGGCATGCCAATGCTCTCGACCAGCGCTTGGTGTATGCCCTCGACAATGTGCTGGCGTTGCGACTGGCTGGTGCCCTTGGTGACGGCTGTACGAACGAATGGCATGTGAGGTGCTCTCAATTTGATTGGGAAAATGCTTCCAATCGTCGCGATGTTGAACAATCGACAACCCCCTGGAAGCCGGGGAATTCTGCGAAATCCCCACCGTACCGGATACCGATTTATGCGCCCGATGTAATTGAGTTAAAGTCACTTCATGAAACGTCACCTACCCCCATTGAATGCACTGCGTACCTTCGAGGCGGCTGCCCGCCTGGGCAAGATGAATGCGGCCGCCGAAGAGTTGTCCGTCACACCGGGCGCTGTCAGTCGCCAGGTCCGTCAGTTGGAGCTGAGCCTTGGCGTGGACCTGTTCGAAGGCCCAAAGAACAAACCGCAGCTCACCCCTGCCGGGCAAGAACTCCTGCCGGAATTGACGGCCGCGCTGGATCAGATCGAGGCTGCGGTGGGCAGGGTCCGAGACACGGCGACCGGCACCCTCGACGTGTCCTGCTTCAGCACGTTCACGGTCAAGTGGCTGATTCCCCGTCTTTTCGACTTCAATACGACTTACCCGCAGATCAAGATCCGCTTGAGTTCACCGGTCCATGGGACCGATCCGGGGCGGGACCGTTATGACGTGATGATCACGGCAGAACAGGACGTCGTGGATGAACGCAAAAACACCGTCCTGTTGTTCGCCGAACGATTGGGCATCGTCTTGGCGCCGTCCTTATCCGCGCGTATCCAATTGACTGACTTGAGCTCGATTTTTCGCCATCCCCTCCTGCACACCAAAACCCGTCCGGATGCCTGGGCGAACTGGGGCGATGCGATGGGATACCCCGCCAGCGCGCCGGCCGGACTGGAATACGAGCACTATTACTTTACGTTGGAGGCGGCGATTGCCGGCTTGGGGATTGGTGTCGCGCCATGGCACCTGGTGGCCGATGACATTCGCCTGGGTCGCCTGGTGGCACCGTTCGGATTTCAGCCAAGCCGCTACTCCTACATTGCCAAGCGCAGCGCGCAACACAGCAAGAAACTGGATCTTTTCTGCGCCTGGTTGGCGCGTCAGGCTGAACAGGATGGCCTGCCGGGCCCTGCCTGAAGCTAATGCTCATCCTGTGGGAGCGGGCTTGCTCGCGAAGGCGGCATTACAGTCAACGATGATGTTGAATGTGCTGTCCTCTTCGCGAGCAAGCTCGCTTGTATGGTAGGACTTGAAGGGAGGAGGAGGGACAAGGCTCGATTCTGACTGTTCGCGCAGTACAGACCGT
>NZ_JABAEE010000057.1:0-47026 GCF_023701885.1 Pseudomonas sp. CG7
CCAGGCATTGGTGGTGCTTGCTCGCAAGCTCTGCCGGGTGGCATTTGCCTTGATGAAAAATCAGAGCGAATACCAGCCGAAGCCTATGTTGCAGGGTTGCCCTGCAACATAGAATCTCCCACACGAAAAACCCAAACGCCAGACAGCACAAAGGGGAGCCGAAGCTCCCCTTTAATTTTGTCGTCGCGTGCTCTTTTTTATTATTGAGGGGCGGCCTGTTGTTGTTATTGGCAGCCGTGGCCCTTTACTGCTGTTTTTGGCGATCCCCATCCGGGATCAAGAGCATACGTATTTTTTTGAGCGCTGATTTGCTTTTTCGCTTTGCGATCCAACCGATTCGGGAGCTACCTGAAGGTAGTTTTATTGTTCTCTGCCCGGTTGCGGGTTGCTCCTGAAAGCACCCTGAAAAGCCCATCTTCTCCAATAAAATCTGTTAGCTGCGTCTCTGCCGTGTTGTTTTTGTTATGTCAGAGTCGTTTCGTCTTGTTTTTATTGGGTTTGCTGCGTTTTTTTATTCTTGTTATGCCAGAGATATAGCAGGTGGCGTGCCAACTTTTAAAACTCTATATAAATCAATATGTTGTGATTTTCAGCTGAAAAACCTGTCGGACCAAACCTGACAAATTGTTTCCGTGTTACTCGTTTCGCCGCTGTTACAAAGCCAGCGGTAACACCTCAGTGTGCGCTGCGGGCCTTGGCCACGCGCGAACCGCTGGGGCGGCCGAGCACGTCACAGATTTGCCGCCCCGCGGCGATCAATGCGTCCAGGTCGACACCGGTTTCGATACCCAACCCATTGAGCAGGTACAGCACGTCTTCGGTGGCGACGTTACCGCTGGCACCCTTGGCGTACGGGCAACCGCCGAGGCCGGCGATGGAACTGTCGAACACCGCGATGCCTTCCTGCAGGCTGGCGTACACATTGGCCATGGCTTGGCCGTAGGTGTCGTGGAAATGTCCGGCGAGTTTGTCCCGCGGCACTTCGGCGCCCACCACCTCGAACATCCTGCGGGTGACGCCAGCGGTGCCCGTGCCGATGGTGTCACCCAGGGAGACTTCGTAGCAGCCCATCGCATACAACTCCCGAGCGACCCACGCGACCTGCTCAGGCTTGACCGCCCCTTCATAAGGGCAGCCCAGCACGCAAGAAACGTAGCCGCGCACACTGACGCCGTGCTGTCTGGCGGCGTCCATGATCGGCGCGAAGCGCTCCAGGCTTTCCTTGATGGAGCAATTGATGTTGCGCTGGGAAAACGCTTCGGACGCGGCGGCGAACACCGCCACTTCTTTTACGCCGGCCGCCAGTGCATCCTCAAAACCCCGCAGGTTCGGCGCCAGGGCGCCATAGGTCACACCGGGCTTGCGCTGGATCTGCGCGAACACCTCGGCGGACCCGGCCATTTGCGGCACCCACTTGGGCGAGACGAAACTGCCGACTTCGATGTAACCCAGGCCGGCTGCACTCAGGGCATCCACCAGGCGCACCTTGTCGGCGACGCTGATGGGCTGGGCTTCATTCTGCAGCCCGTCGCGGGGGCCGACTTCGATCAAGCGTACAAAGGAGGGGAGGGGCATGGGGAGTGACCTGTAATGAATTGCCAAAATATCGAGAGCGATGATGTCCCCCTGTGGGAGCGAGCTTGCTCGCGATAGCGTCGGATCAGTCGCCATTGATATTGGCCGGTCTACCGCTATCGCGAGCAAGCTCGCTCCCACAAGGGGCATGAAGTGTTACTGGGCGATTTCCTCGCCCTTGAGCGTCTGCTCCAGCGCCTGGATACAGCGTTCTTCGGCGGTGTCGAGTTCCAGCTTCATCTGTTCGATGTCCAGCAATTGCTGTTCGAGCTGTTCCCGGCGCTCGGCGATTTTTGCCAGCATGCTGTGCAGTTGTTTCTGGTTGCCGCTGGTGGGGTCGTAGAGTTCGATCAGCTCGCGGCACTCAGCGAGGGAAAAACCAATGCGCTTGCCACGCAGGATCAGCTTCAGGCTGACCTTGTCCCGCGGCGAGTAAATGCGCTCCTGACCCCGTCGCTCCGGGCTCAACAGGCCTTGTTCTTCGTAGAAACGGATGGCCCGTGTCGTGATATCCAATTCGCGGGCGAGGTCGGAGATGCTGTAGGTCTGGCTGCTCATGGAAGCGCTCGAAACGAAAGGGTTGGCGCTAAGCTAAAGGCAGGTTGACGTGCGCGTCAAGCAGTGCGGTTCTTGCACATAAAACCTGTGGGAGCGAGCTTGCTCGCGATAGCGGTAGACCAGTCAATATCAATGGCGACTGATCTGACGCTATCGCGAGCAAGCTCGCTCCCACAATGGGATCAGGCTAAACCTGATCGAGCTTCTTCTCATGGGCTGTCACCTGCTGGCACAGCTCGATCATCTGCTCGCGCATCCAGCGGTTGGCCGGGTCCTGGTCGGTGCTTTCGTGCCAGTAGAGATGGGTTTCCACCGGTGGCACGTCATTCACCGGGAGCAGGAAGGCGTGCAAATCGTGACGCCGGGCAAAGCGCTCGGGGACGGTCATGACCATGTCGGTCTGCTGCAGCACTTGGGAGGCCATCAAGTAATGCTGGGAGCGCAAGGCGATCTTGCGTTGGATGCCCATCTTGCCGAGGGCCAGGTCAACGTAACCCAGGCCGTTACGGCGGCTGGAAATGTGCACGTGGGTCTGGGCCAGGTAATCGTCGAGGCTGATCTTTTCCTTGCCCGCCAGGGGATGGCCCTTGCGCATGGCGCATACGTAGCGATCTTCCATTAACTTGACGTGGCGCACCTGCGGGTCGGTGTTGAGCGGTGCGTCCACGGCGAAATCGAGGCGGCCGGCGGCCAGTTCCTTGGTGGTTTCACGGCGCTTGGACAGGAAACTCTCGATCGCCACGGTCGGCGCCAGGCGGCGCAGGCGTTGAAACAGCAGCGGCAGGATCACGCCTTCGGTGAGGTCGGTCATGCTGATGCGATAGGTCTTGACGGCCTGCAGCGGGTTGAAGATCCGGCTTTCCTGCACTGACACCCGCAGCAATGACAAGGCGTTGCGCACCGGGCCGATGATGTTCTGGGCCATGGGCGTCGGCACCATGCCTTGGGCGGTGCGCACGAAGAGAGGGTCGTTGAAGGTCTCGCGCAGACGGGCCAGGGCATTGGACACGGCTGGCTGAGTGATGCCGACGATCTGCCCGGCGCGGGTCAGGTTGGCTTCGGTGTAGATCGCATCGAAGACAATGAAAAGGTTGAGGTCGACCTTGCTCAGATTCATGGCGCTGCACTCTTGTTCTTGGGCTTGTTGTGAGGTGCCGGGTGGCGATGAGAATCAGTGAAACATATATCGGTGATGAATGTTAATACACGCTGAGAATAGGTTAGGTAAATTTTCGTAGCTGAACTAGCATCGATTTCATGACCTAAAACAACCTCTGCCAAGAAGGTGCTGCCCATGGATTTTGCCTATTCCCCCAAGGTTCAGGAACTGCGTGAACGCGTCACAGCGTTCATGGACGCCTACGTCTACCCGGCCGAAGCGGTGTTCGAACGACAAGTGGCCGAAGGCGACCGCTGGCAACCCACGGCCATCATGGAAGAGCTCAAGGCCAAGGCCAAGGCAGAAGGCCTGTGGAACCTGTTCCTGCCAGAGTCCGAGCTGGGCGCCGGCCTGACCAACCTGGAATACGCGCCGCTGGCAGAGATCATGGGGCGCTCGTTGTTGGGGCCGGAGCCGTTCAACTGTTCGGCACCGGACACCGGCAACATGGAAGTGCTGGTGCGCTACGCCAATGAAGAACAAAAGCAGCGCTGGCTCGAACCCCTGCTGCGCGGCGAGATTCGTTCGGCCTTTGCCATGACCGAGCCGGACGTGGCTTCTTCGGACGCCACCAATATGGCGGCCCGCGCCGAGCGTGACGGCGACCAGTGGGTGATCAATGGCAAGAAATGGTGGACCTCAGGCGCCTGCGATCCGCGCTGCAAGATCTTGATCTTCATGGGCTTGAGCAACCCCGATGCACCACGGCATGCCCAGCATTCGATGATTCTGGTTCCGGTGGACACCCCCGGGGTCAAGATCGTCCGGCCGCTGCCGGTGTTCGGCTACGACGATGCGCCTCACGGCCATGCCGAGGTGCTGTTCGATAACGTGCGGGTGCCGTACGAAAACGTCCTGCTGGGTGAAGGCCGTGGCTTCGAGATTGCCCAGGGCCGCCTCGGCCCGGGCCGGATCCACCACTGCATGCGCTCCATCGGCATGGCCGAGCGCGCCTTGGAGTTGATGTGCAAGCGGGCCGTCAGCCGCACCGCTTTCGGCCAGCCGTTGGCGCGCCTGGGCGGTAACATCGACAAGATCGCCGACTCGCGGATGGAAATCGACATGGCGCGCCTGCTGACGTTGAAGGCGGCGTACATGATGGACACCGTGGGCAATAAAGTGGCGAAAAGCGAAATCGCCCAGATCAAGGTCGTCGCGCCGAACGTGGCTTTGAAGGTCATCGACCGGGCGATCCAGATCCACGGTGGCGCTGGGGTTTCCAACGATTTCCCGCTGGCCTACATGTACGCCATGCAACGCACCCTGCGCCTGGCCGACGGCCCGGATGAAGTCCACCGCGCCGCGATTGGCAAGTTCGAGATCGGCAAGTACGTGCCCAAGGAAATGCTGCGCAGCGGGCGCTGAAGGTTCGTCATGCTTGCACCGCTATCGCGAGCAAGCTCGCTCCCACAGGAATGGACGTGCGGGCCAGATATACGTCTCACCGCAGACCCACTGTGGGAGCGAGCTTGCTCGAGATGACGGCCTCCAGGACAGCTGAATCAGCTTACTCCTTGACGCTCATGTACTCCTCGGCCCAGCGGATGTAGTCCTCGGGCTGGGTGTAGGTGTGCGTCAGCTCGGTGGCGCTGAGGTCCGAGGCCTGGGTGAAAATCTGCCGTTGTTCGCGAAGGCTGTCGTAAGTCGCCTTGATCGCGGCGAAGTAGGCGCCGTGGCCGTCGATGGTCACGCGCACGCCCAGTTCGGCCAGGCGCTTGTCGTCGCGCAGCAATGGGTTGCCATAGGTGACGAGCATCAGCGGCACCGTCAGGTTTTCGCTGATTTTCTCCAGATGATCGAAGTCTTGCACGCCCACCATGCAAATCCCGTCCGCCCCGGCACGTTCATATTGCTGGGTCCGGCTGATGATTTCCTGCACCGGCAGGATCCCCGCATTAGTCCGGGCGATGATTGCCATTTCCGGGTCGACTCGCGCTTCCAGCGCCGCCCGAATCTTGCCGACGCCCTCGGCCACGCCGATCAAGTCGGTGGATTTACGCCCGAACTGGGCCGGCAGCAAGGTGTCCTCGATGGTCAACGCCGCAACGCCGGCCCGCTCCAGTTCGATGATGGTGCGCATCACGTTCAGGGCATTGCCATAGCCATGATCGGCGTCGGCAATGAATGGCAGTTGGGCCACGCGACCGATACGGGTGGCCTGTTCGGCGAATTCGCTGAGGGTGATCAGGGCGAAGTCCGGCGCGCCCAATACTTGCAACGACGCCACCGAGCCTCCGAGGATGCCGACTTCAAAACCCAGGTCAGCGGCAATGCGCGCCGACATCGGGTCAAACACCGAGGCGGTGTGGTAGCAGGTCTTGGAAGCCAGTAGTTGACGAAAGTTACGACGCAAATCTTGATGGGAAAGCCTGGACATATGAGTTCCACCAATGGAATGGAAAGGCTTGAGCAAAAGTGTCAACGCCGAAAGATCCAAAGGCTATCACGTGGCAAGCGCAAAGATGATGACGAATGCGTATGGACGATGCCGTTATGGCATCAGCGCAACGGTCCCAAGTCCCGAAGGCCGGTAGCCGACGGATACGCGGGCTATGCCGCCACCGCCTGTTGTCCCTGCCTAGGCAATGCCACGGCGCGCACGGTGTCACCCGGTTGCACTTGCAGGCGTTTGGCGATGAGGCGATCGACCACCAAGGTGTGGCCATGCAAGTGCGCGCGGGCGCTGGTCACACGGCAGTTTTCCAGGCGCCGGTTGTGAATCAGCCAGACCGGTGCGCGTTCATCCGGGGTGCCAATGGCCAGGGTCAGCGCCTGGCTGTCGCGTACACTGCGAATCTTCGACACCGGCGCCTCGATCACCGGGCCACCGTCAAAAATGTCGATGTAGCCCTTATGGCTGAAACCCTCGGCACTGAGGATCTTCAGGGCCGGCTCGGTGTTCGGATGAGCCTTGCCGATCACCGCCTGGGCCTGTTCGGTGAGCAGGCAGGTGTACAGCGGCTGGCGTGGCATCAGCTCGGCGATGAACGACTTGTTGCCCATGCCGGACAACTGGTCGGCGTAGCTGAAGTCCTTCTTGAAAAAGTGCCGTCCCAGGCTGTCCCAGAACGGCGAACAGCCCTGTTCGTCGGCGTGGCCCCGCAGTTCGGCGATCAGTTTTTCGCCGAACAGATGGGGAAACTCGGCCACGAACAGCAGGCGTGCCAGGGACAGCAAGCGGCCGTTGTGGCCGGGGCGTTGCTCGGGGTGCAGGAACAATGAGCAGATTTCCGATTGCCCGGACATCTCGTTGTTGAGAAACAGCGTCGGGAGCTGTCGTTGGATGCCCAGCTCCGGCGCCGAGCTGACCGTGACCCCGACCCGATAGTTGTACCAGGGCTCACGCAGTCCCACCGCCCCGGTCAAGGCGCTGATGCCCACCACCTGCCGGTCGTCGTCTTCGAGCGCGAACAGGTAGTCGGCGTCGGCGCGTTCGACTTGCCCGGCAAAGGTCCGCTGGGCCCAGCGAACACGATGGGCGAGGCGCTCTTCGTTGGCCGGCAGGCTGGTGAACCCGGGCCCCGCGCAACGGGCCAGGTCCAGCAAGGCAGGCAGATCGGTGATGGCCACCGGACGAACAATCATGCTGCAGCTCCTTTGTCGTGTCGGTCCAAACGTCGGTGCAAGCCATGGGTTCGAATGAGGCTCATAGGGCAACCACCCGGATCCGTGCGCCGTCCTGGATGTCCAGGGCGGTCAGCATGGCGGGTGACAGGACCACCGGGCCGTCGGCGTTGACGTCCAGCTCGGCAATAATGGCCCGGTAGCTGCCCAAGTGCTCGTTGCTCACCAGGTACAAGCCGCGGGCGTCAATCTGCAGGCTCTGCCTGGCGGTGGTGAGGCGACTTTGCGTGATGGAACGGATATGGGCGATACGGGCATGCAAGGTCGGCCCGCCGTCGAAGATATCGACGTAGCTGTTGGTTTCGAAACCCTCGCGTTCGAGGATATCGAAGGCTTCCTGGCCGTCGGGATGCACCCGGCCGATGCAGGCCTGGGCCGCTGGCGGGAGCATGGGCACGTAGATCGGGTACTGCGGCATCAGTTCGGCGAGAAAGGTCCGGCTCTGCAAGCCACACAATCGTTCAGCTTCGACATAGGGCAGGTCGAAGAAGTGCTGGCCAATGGCGTCCCAGAAGGGCGACTGGCCGTCTTCGCTGCTGAAACCGACGATTTCAGTGATGACCGATTCGGCAAAGCGCTGGGGGTGGGCGGCGATGAACATCAGCCGGGCTCGGGACAGCAGCTCCGATGCCGGCGTGCGCACCCGCTCGGCGTCAATGTGGAAGCCACGCAGCAGCGTCTGCCCGTTGAGGTCCTGGCACAACGACAGCGCGGGCACGCCATGCTGGATGTTCAGCTCCCGGGACTCGCTGGAAAACGGCCGGTTGCGCAGGCTGTAGAACGGCTCGTTGCAACCGGTGCTGGAGAGGATCTCCGAACAACCCACCAGGCGCCCGGACTCCAAGTCCTGCAGGACGAAAAAATAATTTTCCGCCCCCGGCCCCTGCACATCGGCTGCGAACGAGGCGCACGAGTCGAGGATTTTTTCCTCAAGACGCCCGGTATCGTCCGGCAGCGACGTGACGCCCACCAGGCTGTCACGGGCCAATTGTTGCAGCTGCGGCAGATCGGCTAATTGAACTGGACGTAAGGCCAGCATGGATTGCACTCCTGTTCCAGGGAGCCCGTGACTGGCACCGGGCTTGACGATCACTGTCGATGTCCACGCGTTTTAACCACGGCTGGCCGAACCCTTTCGACCGCCGCTCCTCATTGACCTGCTGGATCGGGCAGGGCGGTACGACTGCCGAATTTGTTGAGCAGGCACAGATAGACCACACCCGCGGCAATCCAGATCAGGCCGAGTTTCTGCGCAGCCACGCCCATGTTGTACATGATGGCCGCGACGATCACGAAGCCGACCAGCGGGCAGATCACGTGGCGAATCAGTTGGCCGGACTGTTGGCGGCGCCAGTAATGGTTGATGACCGTGATGTGCAGCAACATGAAGCCGCTCAGGGCGCCGAAATTGACCAGGGAGGTGAGGGTGTCCACGGCGTTGATGAACAGGTAGCAGATCAGCAACGACAGCACCGCCACCAGGTAGATGCTCATGTAGGGGGTGTTGTGTTTCGGATGGACCTTGGCCAACACCTTGGGTAACTGGCCGTCCCGGGCCATGCCGAACAACAGTCTCGACACCGCTGCCTGGGAGGTGATCGCCACCGCCACGCCCCAGGCCAGGGCCGTGGCCACCGCGGTCAACGTGGCCAGCCAACTGCCGGCCGCCAGCTCGGCGATTTCATAGAACGCGGTGTCGGCGGATTTGAAGCCCATGCCGGCCGCCAGGTCGGTGGCGATCCAGGTCTGCACCACGAAAATCGCCCCCATCACCAGCAAGGTCACCAGTGCCGCCTTGCCGACGCTGCGCCCCGGGTCACCCTTGACCTCTTCAGCCAGGGTGGAAATGGCGTCGAAACCCAGGAACGACAGCACCGCGATGGACACGGCTTGCATCAGCAGGGCGAAGTTGAAGTGTTCCGGGCTGTACAGCGGCGCCAGGGTCAGTTGGCCGTGACCGGCCCCACCCTGCAGGGCGTTCCAGGCGTAGAACAGGAAAATCCCCAGCACCACCAGCTGTGCCAGCAGGAAGATGATATTCATCCGCGCGGTGAAGGTGATGCCCCGCAGGTTGACGAAGGTCGCGCTCACCAGGAAGGCCAGGATGAAACCGACCTTGGGAATGTCCGGGTACAAATGGTTCAGCGCCATGGCGGCGTAGACATAGAGCAGTGGCGGGATCAGCAGGTAGTCCAGCAGCATCAGCCAGCCGGCAATGAACCCAACGTGTGGGTTAAGGCCCCGTTGTGCGTAGGAATAGACCGAACCTGCCACCGGAAAGGCCCGGGCCATGCTGCCGTAGCTCAACGCGGTAAACAGCATCGCCACCATGCCGATGATGTAGGCCAGCGGCACCATCCCCGGTGCTTCGGCGTTGACGTAGCCATACACGCCGAACGGTGCGATGGGGATCATGAAGATCATCCCGTAGACCACCAGGTCTGTCAGTGACAGGCCGCGTTTCAATTCCTGTTTGTAGCCAAATGCCTCGATGCTCATGAGCCGTTTTCCTTTTCAGCTGTGTGTGGATTGCGCTTGCTTGCTGTCTGTCGCTGGAAGCCTGCCGCTACAGCAGGGGCGCCAGGTAGGCGCTCCAGGTCCGTACCGATTCTGGGCTGCGCAGTTGGTCGTTGCGCACTTCGATCAGCACCGAATCCAGGCCACGGCCATCGCCGTGCACCGGGACTGTCATGTCGGTCAGGGGGTTGATCTTGTAGGGCTGGTTGCCCGCTGCCCGCAGCGAATGCCGGCTCAGCCCGTCGACGATGTGCTGGGCGTATTCCTTGGCTTCGCCGAACAGCACGCCGGCTTCCAGTGCGCGTGGCTGGCCATAGAACACCGGGGTGAAACTGTGGATGCCTACCACGCGCACCGGCCGGTTGGCCGCCAGGCGCTGGTCGATCAACGCTCGCAACCGATCATGGAAGGGATGGAACAGGCACTGCTGGCGATATTCGCGGGTGGCCTCGTCCAGATCGTGGTTGCCCGGGACCTGGTAGATCTCGCTCTGGGCCGGAATGCTGTCGGGCACGTGCAGCGGGCGGTTGAGGTCGATCAACAGCCGTGAGTAATTGGCCGACAGCAAGGTCGCGCCCAGGGTTTCGGACAGGCGTTCGGCCAGCAGCAGGGCGCCGATGTCCCAGGCGATGTGTTCCTGGGACGCGGTTTCATCCAGGCCCAGGTCGTTCAGCGCCACGGGAATGAAACGGCTGGCGTGTTCGCACACCAGCAGCACCGGGTGGTCGGAGTCTTCCGGGGTCAATCGATAGGCTGGCCTGGTGTAGAGGCCCGTTTCAGCACATTCAATAGATTCGTGCATAGTGCTCGCAACGCTCGACAGGTGAGAGCGCCTGGGTCAAGGCCAATTCCTGGGCCTTCAAGGCGAAATAGGTTTCGACCAGCGGGCCGGGCAGGGTCTCGAGCAATGCCCCGCTGTGGCGCAGGCAGTCCAGTGCCTGTGCCAGGGTTGTCGGCAGGGCGATAATGCCACGGGCGCGGCGTTGTGTTTCATCCAGCTCATCGGGTATTTCATCGGTGACCGCCTGCAATGGCAGCCGTTGCTGGATGCCCAGCCGTCCGGCAATCAACAGCGCGGCCATCGCCAGGTGCGGCGAGGCGGTGGCGTCCATGGCGCGGAACTCCAAGTTGTACTGGTTCGCCAGTGGTTTCCCGCCCAGGCTCACGGTGGGGCAGATGCGCAGCGCCGCTTCGCGGTTGCGCTGTCCCAGGCACGCATAAGAGGCGCTCCAGTGATGAGGTTGCAGGCGCTCGTAGGACAGCGGCGTCGGCGCGGTCAGCGCACACAGCGCCGGCAGATAATGCAACATACCCGCGGCCCAATGCTGGCCGAGGCTGGACAAGCCATTGCTGCTGACGGCGTCATGCAGCACCGGATCCGCGCTCAGGTTCTGCAGGCTCAGGTGCAGATGCACGCCGTTGCACACGGCATGTTCCGAGGTCTTGGGGGCGAAACTCACGTCCAGGCCCATCTGCCGGGCGATCTCGCGGGTGATTTCCCGGACGTTCACCGCCCGGTCGGCAGCGGCCACGCCCAGGGTCGGGCGGCAGGTGATTTCGTATTGTTGCTTGCCGTATTCGGGCAGGAACATTTCCGGCTCGACGCCGCCGGCCCGCAGGGCGCTGAGCAACCCCCCGGCGAACCCGGCTTGCTGGCGCTGGGCCTGGAGGCTGAAGGCCAGGCGATCAGGCTGCGCAGGGGTGGCAGCCAGGTTGAACTCATGCTCGAAGGCGGCGAAAACTTGCAGGCCCAGTTCGCTGCGATAACGCTCCACTTCATCCTGCAGCAGCGTGCGCGGACAGGCGCTCCAGGGCCGGCCGTCGGTCTCTCGAATGTCGCAATGGATGAAGTCCAGGGCCGGTGCCTGGGCGTCTGGGCCATTATTGACAGTCACCCGGCTGGACAGGTCCGGTACCAGCCGCAGGTCGCCATAGGCGCCCCAGGGGTTGGTCGAGGCGATGATGTCCTGGGGCGTCAACGCGCTGTTGGCCGGCACCCAGCCACAGCCGGCAGCGACGTAGTGGGGCAATTCATCGCTGGGAAACGAGCGCCCACGGGTCACGCCGATCAGGTCGGTGGTCACCAGGGTCGTGACCGGCAGCGGCGCGAGGAGGGCGGCGGCGTCGGGGCGGCTCATGGCTGCATCTCCTGCAGGCGAGCGAGTACCGTGTCGGTATCGGTGATCCAGCAGTAGCCCTTGATCGCGTTCAGGCACGCCAGGTGCCGTTGTTCGGTGTAAGTGGCGCAGGCATCTTCCACCAGCGTGACCAGGTAGCCGCGGTCGGCGGCGTCGCGCACGGCCATGTCGACGCACTGGTCGGTGACGATTCCGGCGACGATCAAGTGCCGGGTCTCCAGGTTGCGCAGCACGTAGTCGATGTTGGTGGAATTGAACACCCCGGAGGAGGTCTTGGGCAGCACGATGTCGTTTTCCTGCGGCGTCAGCTCGGCAATGATCTGCGCTTCAGGGCTGCCCTTGGGCAGGTGCATGTCCGACAGCTTGTGATCCAGGGAGCGGTCGCGGCCATCGGCGGTGAGGCTTTCGATGTGGGTGTGCAATACGTTTTGCCGCGCCTCTCGCATAGCGTTGAGCAAGCGCTGCTGGTTGGGAATGACCTGCTGGCGGGCCCGCTGGAGGAAGTACGCGGCCTCGGGGCTGTTCAGGTGGGCATCGAATTGCGGTTCCAGCCAGGCGCGCTGCATGTCCACCAACAGCAATGCCGTGTGTTGGCGGGTGAATGGCAGATCCCGAGGCGAGCGGTGGGGGAGCGAGAACATCCTTATTTTTCCTCCAACAGGTGCGTGTTGAATTCCGTGCGCAAGGCGTCGATGCCTTCCAGGCGTTCGGCCAGCTCTGGGCATTGCAGGGTCAGGCAGGCGATCAGGGCCTCGACC
Organism: Pseudomonas sp. CG7; assembly: GCF_023701885.1. Taxonomy (NCBI): domain Bacteria; kingdom Pseudomonadati; phylum Pseudomonadota; class Gammaproteobacteria; order Pseudomonadales; family Pseudomonadaceae; genus Pseudomonas; species Pseudomonas sp. CG7. Next base: position 12,330 of record NZ_JABAEE010000057.1, read on the forward strand.
TGGGCCAGCGCCGGCACCAGGCTGTCAAAGGCCGAGACCGATTCCACCGGGGCGCTGATGATCAGGTCCGCCAGCTCGCGCAACGGCGAAGCATAGACGTCGCTGAACAGCACGACCCGGGCGTGCCGCGCCTTGGCCGCGCTGGCCACGCGCAGGGCCTGGGCCTGGTAGCGACGGTAATCGAAAATCAGCACCACGTCCTGGCGCTGCACGTCGAACAGCCGGTCAGGCAGTTGGGCGTTGTCTTCCAGGGCAAAACAGCCGGCACGCAGCAGCCGCAAATGGTTGAGCAAGTAATGGGCTAGAAAGCTGCTGAAGCGGCCGCCGAAACAATGCACCGGATGGCGGCTGTCGAGCAACCACTGCACGAGAATGCGCACGTCTTCGGGTTGGGTCAGCGCCTGGGTGTCGTTGAGGTTGCGTTGGCTGGCGGCCAGGTATTGGCTCCAGATATCGCCTTGCTGCAATTTGGCCCGTGGTTGCAACAGGGTGCGGGGGGAGCGCAGGCGATGGTCCATGTCGCTGAGCAGCGCATCCTGGAATTCGGCATAACCGCCAAACCCGAGTTTTTTCACCAGCCGCACGATGGTCGGGTCGCTGACACCGGCATGGTCTGCCAGGCGTGACATCGGACCGAGGCCGTTGCGTGGGTAATGATCGAGCAGGGCACGTACGACCTTGCGTTCCGACGGCGTCAATACCAGGCCGGGATCGGTGATCAGGTCTCTGAGGGGCGGCATCCGTGCTCCTTGCCTGGATGAATGTTGGTTTTCTTTCATAACTCCTGAAAACAGTATTTATGTAGCTAGTGCTACATGTCCAGTGGTTTTTACGTTCCGTTTAAAATGCTCCAAAGTTGTGCGAAAGCCCTGTAGGAATTGGTCTTGGTCAGCTGGGCCTGGTATGTCAGTCGTTGCTCATGGAGTCGTCGGAAATAACGCCTTTTTGTCTCAGTTATTTGATTTCGTATAAGGTGCTGTACAACTAAACCCGTGAATATTCAGCCCATGGGCCCCGTCCGATTACCTGAGAATCCAGTGTGCAAACCACTCGCCTGACGTTGATCTGCCACGCCCGCACCGTTGCCCAGAAGCAGGCGCGCTTCGGTCTGGACGAAGCACTGGACGCCGGCTGGCTGGGGCGCCGTGGGCAGATCGAGCATGGCTATGGAAACGTCAGGCAACTGCTCTGCGGGCCGGAGCTGCGCACTCGCCAGACCGCCGCGCTGTTCGGCGACGAGCCTCAGGTGGACCCGGCCCTGGCCGATTGTGACCTTGGACGCTGGCGCGGATTGTCCATCGATGAATTGCTCAAGGTTGAACCGCAGGCCCTGCAAACCTGGCTCGACGATGCCGAGGCGGCTCCCCATGGCGGTGAATCCGTCGCCCGGTTGTGTCGCCGTGTCGCAGACTGGCTGGCCAGTCTGGAAGCCCGACCGGGGCATCTGCTGGCCGTCACCCACCCCTTCGTGATTCGTGCCGCGCTGATGACCGTCTTGGGTTGCCCGGCCGCCACGTTCAACCGGATCGACATCGAACCGTTGTCCACCCTGGAGTTGCGTTTCAACGGCGTATGGCGATTGCGCGCCCAGGAACCTGGCCAGGAGTCGCCGCGATGAAGCAGTTATCCGTCATTGGTATTGGGGCCGGCGATCCGGACCACGTGACGATGCAGGCAGTGAAAGCCTTGACCCGCTTGGACGTGGTCTTCCTCATGGACAAGGGCCCGGCCAAGGACAAACTGTTGGCCCTGCGGCGCGAAATCTGTCGACGCTACATCGTTGATCGCCCCTACCGTTTCGTCGCAGCCTACAGCCCGGAACGCCAACGCGGCGACGTGGACTACAAGGACAGCGTCGAAGCGCTGAATCGCGCCAAACAGGCCACCTTCGAACGGTTGATCAATGAAGAACTGTCTGATGGGCAGCGGGGCGGTTTTCTGGTGTGGGGCGACCCGGCGTTGTACGACAGTACCGTGCGCATCCTGCAGGCGATTCTCGAGGCGGGCCGCTGCGCTTTCGAATTCGAGGTGATCCCCGGCATCACCAGTGCCCAGGCCTTGGCCGCCCGGCACAAAGTGCCGTTGAACACTATTGGCGGTTCGCTGGAAATCACCACCGGACGCCGTTTGGTGGCGGGGCAGGTGGGCGACGCGGCCAGTGTGGTGGTGATGCTCGATGCCGAGGATGGCTATCGCCACGTCAGCGATCCCGATACGCAGATTTATTGGGGCGCCTATGTGGGAATGCCGGACGAAATCCTGATCGCCGGCCGGCTGGGAGACGTGGCCGATGATATCGAACGCACCCGCAAGGCCGCGCGAGAGGCCAATGGGTGGATCATGGATACGTATTTGTTGCGTAAGCCACGATGACGCTTGCACCTCACCCTGTGGCGAGGGAGCTTGCTCCCGCTGGGCCTGTAGGAGCTGTCGAGTGCAACGAGGCTGCGATCTTTCCCTAGGCACTTGAGTCCCAAGGGAAAGATAAAAGATCGCAGCCTTCGGCAGCTCCTACAGCGCCTGCTGCGCAGTCGAGCGGGAGCAAGCTCCCTCGCCACGGAGGGGCATGATTTCCCGGCATCTTTATCCCCGCCCACACCGTTCCCGATACACCGACGGCGCCAACCCCACCACGCTGCGAAACGCCACGCGAAAGCTTTCCACCGAGCGATAACCACACAGTTGCGCAATGTTGTCGGTGTTGTCGCCGGTGCTTTCCAGCAGCTCCCGGGCCCGGGCCAGGCGTTCGTGTTGCAGCCAGGCCTTGGGCGAGACACCGCAGGCCTGGGTGAAGTGGCGCAGGAAGGTGCGTTCGCTCATGGCCGCCTGGCTGGCCAGCTCGCGCACGCCGAGGGGTTCGTGCAGGCGCTCGCGGGCCCATTGCATGACGCTCGACAGGTCGCTGCGTGGCGTACGGCTGACCGGCGAGGGGATGAACTGCGCCTGGCCGCCGGTCCGTTGCGGTGTCATCACCAACCGGCGCGCCACGGTGTTGGCGACCTGAAGACCATAGTCCCGTGCCACCAGATGCAGACAGGCGTCGATGCCGGCGGCGCTGCCCGCCGAAGTAATGACCTGCCCCGAGTCGACGTACAACACATCCGGGTCGACCCGCACGGCGGGAAAGCTCTTGGCCAGTTCGTCGGTGTAGCGCCAGTGAGTCGTGGCGCCGAGGCCATCGAGCAGGCCGGCGGCGGCCAGCACGAAGGCACCGGAGCAGATCGACAACAGACGCGCCCCACGGGCATGGGCCCTGCGCAATGCGTCGAGCAGCGCCTGGGACGGTGGCTCGCTGCGGCTGCGCCAGCCTGGTATGACAATGGTCCGGGCGGTTTCGAGCAGTTCCATGCCGCCATCGGCCAATACCTGGAAGCCGCCCATGGCGCGCATCGGGCCATCATCGACCGCGACGATCCGATGCTCGTACCAAGGGAAATTGAATTCCGGCCGTTCCAATCCGAAAATCTCGACGGCGACACCGAATTCGAAGGTGCACAGGCCGTCGTAGGCGAGGATCGCGACCAAACCCGGGATAGGCTGCATTTGTCGGAAAGTTCCCACAGAGTGTCTTGTACGCCACTGTAGCGGCAAGCATCGGGGGGATAAAGTCTCTCCACGCCTTTATCTACCCTTGGAGTACGTACCCATGACCAGCCTGGTTCGCGAAGTGCCTGCCGCCCCTTCCGATATTGCCCTGGAGCATTTCAGCCGTCGCTTGTCGTTCGAAACGGATTGTTCCGACGTTCACGCCAGTCAACAGGCCGGTCATGTCGATTTTGTGCTGGTGGATGTTCGCGGACCGCTGGCCTATGAGCGCGGCCATGTCCCCGGGGCGATCAACCTGCCGACCCGCACGCTCACCGCCCAGGCGCTGGCGGCCTATGCCAAGACCACCTTGTTCGTGGTGTATTGCGCCGGTCCCCATTGCAATGGCGCGAACAAGGCGGCGGTGCGTTTGGCAACCTTGGGTTACCCGGTCAAGGAAATGATCGGCGGCATCATGGGCTGGCTCGACGAAGGCTTTCGCCTGACCGGCTCGGTGGAGCGCGTGGCGGACGAGGCGATCAGCTGCGATTGCTGATGCCTCCTGCAACCAGGCTTTTGTGGCGAGGGAGCTTGCTCCCGCTGGGCTGCGCAGCAGCCCCTTGGTGCCTCGCCTTTATTGGGGCCGCTGCGCGCCCCAGCGGGAGCAAGCTCCCTCGCCACAGGGGGTATCTGCCACAGGGTGTTTACCTGCCTTTGGAGTGTTTCCCTGTCAGGCTTTTCGCAAATCCCTTGACCGCCAGCCGCACCTGGCTGTTTTTATAACTATTTGTCGCCTCAACATAATTCCCCTCCTGAGTGCCCCTCTAGACTCCCGGCCACTTCGGTTTTTGCTGACCGAATGCTGCTATGAATCTGCCTATAACGATCCAATAAAATACCTGCGCACTCAGGAGCGAAAATGAAGAAGCTAGCCATGTTCGGTGCCCTGGCACTGTCCGTATTGTCCCTGTCGGCCGTGGCCGAAGACGCCAAGCCGATCCGCCTCGGGATCGAAGCCGGTTACCCACCTTTTTCGATGAAAACCCCCGACGGCAAGCTGGCCGGCTTCGACGTCGATATCGGCGATGCCCTGTGTGAACAGATGAAGGTCAAGTGCGTCTGGGTCGAGCAGGAGTTCGATGGCCTGATCCCCGCGCTGAAAGTGAAGAAAATCGATGCGATCCTGTCGTCCATGACCATCACCGACGATCGCAAGAAAAACGTCGATTTCACCATCAAGTACTACCATACCCCGGCCCGCTTCGTGATGAAGGAAGGCACCGCGGTCAAGGATCCGCTGACCGAACTCAAGGGCAAGAAAGTCGGTGTGCTGCGCGCCAGCACCCACGACCGTTTCGCCACCGAAGTGCTGGTGCCCGCCGGGATCGACCTGGTGCGCTACGGCTCCCAGCAGGAAGCCAACCTGGACATGGTCTCCGGTCGCCTCGACGCCATGCTGGCCGACTCGGTCAACCTCGACGAAGGCTTCCTGAAAACCGACGCCGGCAAAGGCTTCGCCTTCGTCGGCCCGACCTATGAAGACGCGAAATACTTTGGCGGCGGCGCCGGCATTGCGGTGCGCAAGGGCGATAAGGCCCTGGCCGATCAATTCAACGCGGCCATCACCGAAATCCGCGCTAACGGCACGTACAAGAAGGTGCAGGACAAATACTTCGCCTTCGACGTCTACGGGCATTAATCGCTGAACCCCAAGGTGGCCCGCCGTTGACCCGGCCGGCCACCTTTTTCATGGGCGATTGTTTACCCTGCGCCTATCGTCATGCCGTCATTCGGAGTTCCTCATGCAACGCATCGACCATACCTTGCCATGGAGTCACCTGGGCACCGAACGCCGGCTCAGTGTGTTTCGTTACGGCCACGGCCCGCGCAAGGCCTACATCCAGGCCAGCCTGCACGCCGATGAACTGCCGGGCATGCGCACCGCCTGGGAGCTGAAGCAGCGGCTCAACGACCTGGAGGCCCAGGGCATGCTCAAGGGCGTGATCGAGCTGGTGCCGGTGGCCAACCCCATCGGCCTGGATCAACATCTGCAAAGTGCCCACATGGGGCGTTTCGAACTGGGTAGCGGCAAGAATTTCAACCGTTCCTTCGTGGAGCTCAGCGCACCGGTGGCGCAGCGTATCGGTGAGCGCCTGGGCGACGATCCGGCTGCCAATATCACCTTGATCCGCCAGGCCATGACCGAGGTCCTCGACGACCTGCCGCCACCTCCATCGCAACTCGAAGCGCTGCATCGCCTGCTGCTGCGCCACGCCTGCGACGCCGACATTACCTTGGATCTGCATTGCGATTTCGAGGCCGCTATCCACTTGTACGCCTTGCCGCAACAGTGGCCGCAATGGCGTTCCCTGGCCGCACGCTTGAAAGCGGGTGTGGCGTTGCTGTGCGAGGATTCGGGCGGCAGTTCGTTCGATGAATCCTGCTCCTCGCCCTGGTTGCGCCTGGCCAAGGCCTTTCCCGCGGCGGCAATCCCACCGGCGAACCTGGCGACAACGCTGGAGCTGGGCAGCATGGGCGATACCCGGGTGGAGCAGGCCCAGGCCAATTGTGAAGCCATCCTCGGGTTCCTGGCCGAGCAGGGTTTCATCGCCGGGGAGTGGCCGCCCGCGCCAGAGCAGTGCTGTGCAGGCTTTCCGTTCGAAGGCACGCAATACCTGTTCGCGCCGCACCATGGCGTGGTGAGTTTTCTGCGGGAGGCCGGTGAATGGGTGGAGCGGGGCGATCCGCTGTTTGAAGTGGTCGACCCTTTGGGCGATCTGGTCACCACCGTGCGGGCCGGCACCAGCGGTGGGTTGTTCGCCCTGGACCGTGGACGTTATACGCAGCCGGGTATCTGGCAGGCGAAAGTCGCCGGGCGTGAACCGATTCGTACGGGGAAATTGATCAACGACTGATAACTGCTGTCTACCTCACCGCACGCGCCTTGCCGTGCGGCTGTCGAAACGATGGAGGAAGATCGATGTTCAAAGCGCTCGCCCTGTTTCTGTTGCTGGTCTCATCCGGGTTGCAGGCCCAACCCTCGTTGCACACGGACTTGCCGCTCAACTACCTGGCCCACGTCGATGAGCACGCCCGGAACCGACCGCTGGTGATCTTCCTGCACGGTTCCGGCAGTAACGAGCAGGACCTGTTCGAACTCAAGGATGAGCTACCCCGGGACTACAACTACCTCTCGGTGCGGGCGCCGAAGAGCATGGAGCAGGACCGTTACCAGTGGTTCGCGAAAAAGGGCGACGGCGCTTATGACGGTGACACTTCGGACCTGAAGGCCAGCGGCCAGATGCTGCTGGACTTCATCGACAAGGCCCGGGCCAAATATTCGACCGATGCAAGCAAGGTCTACCTGGTGGGGTTCAGCCAGGGGGCGATGATGAGCTATGAAGTGGCCTTGCGACACCCTGAAGCCGTCGGCGGCATTGCCGCGATGGGCGGGCGGGTCCTGTCGGTGCTGCGGGCGGAGCTGACCCCCGACGAGTCACGCCGGACGCTGGCGGTGTTCATCGGTCATGGCACGGCAGACCCGATCATCCCGTATCACGATGGCACCGAGGCCAACAGTTTCCTGAAAACGCTGGCGCTGGAACCGGAATTCCATGCCTACCCGGGCGTCGGCCACAGCATCACTGCCTTGGAAGTCCAAGACCTGCGGGCCTGGCTGGAACGGCTCAATCCCTGACTGCAAGAAGGTCCACTGTGGGAGCTGAGCTTGCTCGCGATAGCGGTGGGTCAGCTTGTATCGATGCCATGTGGGCCGACGCCATCGTGAGCAAGCTCGGCTCCCACCGGGTTCAGCGACGGACTTAGATATTGCGTACACCCAAGTCCACTGTGGGAGCGAGCTTGCTCGCGATAGCGGTGTGTCTGTCACTAAGATGCTGACTGTTGAGGCCCATCGCGGGCAAGTCCGGCTCCCACAAGGTTCAGCGACCGACTTAGATGTTGCGTACACCCAAGTCCACTGTGGGAGCGAGCCTGCTCGCGATAGTGGTGTGTCACCTTGCATCGATGCCATGTGGGCCGCCGCCATCGCGAGCAAGCCCGGCTCCCACAGGTTTCGGGGCGCTTATTGACCGCTGGCGATCTGTTTCACCAACGCTTCATGACCTGCCTTGTCGCTGGCCCGGGAGATGATTTGCACCGCCGCCATGCGAGTGCCGGAGGCAGCCAGCAAGGTGCTGTCGAGGGTCGGCCCACCGCCCTGGGTCGCCTGGGTGTCGAGCTGTCGCAGGCCCAGGCCGGTGCCTTTTTGCTTCAGGCTTTTTTCGCTGAGGATCTTGGCGTCCGGCAGGGACTTGAGGCGCTGAACGGCGAAGTCGGCCATGGTGGTGTCGAGGAACGCACCATCGTCATCCTTCACATTCGCGCCGTTGATGATGACGTTTTCCGCTGCGATCACCACGGTCCTGCTGGTGGCATTGCTGTACATCGTCCCCGTCGCCCCGGCGGTGCCCTGGGCAGCCTCGCCGGCGGGCAATGGCATTGCCGTGAAGCCCTTGGGCAAGGTGAAGATGAACTTGCCGCCGAGCATCGATACCTTCTGCGCCGGCGCATCACTGGCAGGTTTGGCCGGGGCCGCCTGGGCGGATGCCACGACCAGGCTGGCGATGGCCCCCAGCAACAGGGCGGCGGCTTGTTTACTCAGCAATGACATTGAAACTCTCCACGGATGGTCGCGCTTGAAGGCCGATCATCCCATGGGCGTCGCACCGGACTCCAGCGCCAGCGCCGAAGAGGCGTCATTTCGGCGAAAGGAGTGTGGTAACGCCGGAGGGTGCCCGCGCCAGCAGGCGTCGGGTCACCAGCAACATGGCCACCGACACCGCGACGCCCAAGGCAAAAGCCGGCATGCCCATCACAGGCAGGGCGAGGGCCAGGGTCAGGCAGAAGGCGGCGAAGCAATACATGCCGGTGGCCGTCGCTCGCAGCAGCGTGACGGTGAAGGCCGGCCCGCGGGTGTGTTGGGAGAACACCGCCATGACGCTGCCCAGCACCGGGAACACCGCGAGCAGCCCGCTCCAGCGTTCGCCCACGGTGCTGGCCAGCAGCGTCACCGCCAGGGTCAACAGTGCGCCGGCGATCATGCGCAGCAGCAACTTGTCGGATTTTACCGCCGGCCCGTTCATCGCCGGTCGGACCGTCGGAAACAGATACGGCGCCGCCAACAGCGCGACCAAGGCGATCAGGCTCGACAACGGCAGTGAAGCCGGTAGCCAGGACAGGATCAACGCCACCACGGCCCAGACGCCCAACGCGGTGCCCAGCGCCCACGGCCAGTTACGGCGCTGGGCGACTTGGGCGTACACCACGCAGAAGGCAATCATCGCAAACATGGCCGCCAATGCCGCGGTCGCCGACTGCGCGGCAAACAGCTCGCCCTGTTCCACGGCCAGGAACAACAGAATCGGCCCCACTACCACTGGCAACCCCGACAGCCAGCCGGCCACGCTCGGCCCCCAGCGCCTGCCAGCCCGGGAAATCAGCAGCAGGAACATGGGAATCACCAGCAATTTGAGCAGCAGCACGCGCTCATCCTTGTCTGTGGTAGAAGCGCCCCGTTAGCACCGTCTGGCTCAATGCCCTATACAGCGCACTCCCACAGGATTGGGGCGTCTGGGCTAACGTCATCGCGAGCAAGCTCGCTCCCACAGTGGGGCGGTGTGGGTCTCGCCATTGGGTTCGACACCCCCTGTGGGAGCGAGCTTGCTCGCGATAGCGGCGGGACGGCCATGACGCTTATCAGGCCGCGGTGCCTGGGAAACCTCAGTCGGGTTCCACGTCCAGTAGCAGGCTGTCATCAGCCAGGCGTTCGGCTCGCCGGACAATGCCGCTGATGCGTTTGCCTTCGGCGCTGAATACCACGATCTGGGCCTTTTCCAGATCCGTCGGCAATGGCGGGCGCAGGTGCAGCGCGAACCAGGGCGGTTCGCCGTCGTCGAGGCGTTTGACATCGAACTGGCAGTGGACGCTTTTGGTTTCGCGACCAAATAGCGTGTCGAGGCCGTAATCGATATGAGTGCTGTCGGCAGCAGCGGGTGCGAGGCGCATCGGCAGTCTCCTGGGTGGATAAGCGGGGGTGATGTTCAAGTGATCCCTTCAGAAATGGAAAATTCCATCTGATGGGCTGAGGGGGGAATCGCCCCAACCTGTTGTATGGGTGAATGCTCGGCGCGGCACTGAGTCGGTGGCGTTGCTGCTAGAATCGGCCCATTGACTGAATAGAGGGATGCCCATGAGCGAGCCGATTCGCCTGACCCAGTACAGCCACGGCGCCGGTTGCGGCTGCAAGATTTCGCCCCAAGTGCTGGAAGTGATCCTCGCCGGCAGTGGTGCGCAGAACCTCGACCCGAAGCTGTGGGTCGGCAATGCTTCTCGCGACGACGCGGCGGTGTACGCTATCGACGAGGAGCGTGGAGTGGTTTCGACCACCGATTTTTTCATGCCGATTGTCGATGATCCCTTCGATTTCGGCCGCATCGCTGCCACCAATGCCATCAGCGACATCTATGCCATGGGCGGTGACCCGCTGATGGCCATCGCGATTCTCGGCTGGCCAGTCAACGTGTTGGCCCCGGAAATCGCCCGGGAAGTGATTCGCGGCGGTCGTTCCGTGTGCGACGAGGCCGGTATCCCCCTGGCGGGCGGGCACTCGATCGATGCGCCTGAGCCGATGTTCGGCCTGGCGGTGACAGGCCTGGTGCAAAAGCGCCACATGAAGCGCAACGACACAGCCACCGCTGGTTGCCGCTTGTACCTGACCAAGCCCCTGGGCATCGGTATCCTCACCACGGCGGAAAAGAAGGGCAAGCTGCGCGCCGCCGATGTTGGCCTGGCCCGTGACTGGATGTGCACCCTCAACAAGCCTGGCAGCCGCTTCGGCAAGCTCGACGGCGTGACCGCGATGACCGATGTCACCGGTTTCGGCCTGCTCGGGCACTTGGTGGAAATGGCCGACGGCAGCCAACTGACCGCGCGCATCCGCTACGACGCGGTGCCGCGTTTGCCAGGCGTCGAGTACTACCTCGACCTGGGCTGCGTGCCGGGCGGAACGCTGCGCAACTACGACAGCTACGCCAGCAAGGTCGGTCGGGTCCAGGACCTGCACAAGCGTGTGCTGTGCGACCCGCAGACCAGCGGCGGTTTGTTGGTTGCCGTCACCCCCGAAGGCGAGGGCGAGTTCCTGCGGGTGGCCGCTGAACTCGGTCTGGCGCTGGAACCCATCGGCGAGTTGGTCGAGCGACAGAGTCACGCGGTCGAGGTGTCTTGATGAGCCATGACATCACCGATTACCGCGACATCTTCCTCAATGATTTACCGATGATGGACACGCGCGCCCCGGTGGAATTCATCAAGGGTGCCTTTCCCGGCGTGGTCAATTTGCCGTTGATGACCGACAACGAACGGCAACGCGTCGGTACCTGTTACAAGCAGCAGGGGCAGCAGGCCGCCATCGTCCTGGGCCATCAACTGGTGTCCGGCGAGACCAAGGCCCAGCGCATCCAGGCTTGGGCCGCGTTCGCCAAGGCCCATCCCGAAGGCTTGCTGTATTGCTTTCGCGGCGGCTTGCGTTCGCAGATCGTCCAACAGTGGCTCAAGGACGAAGCGGGCATCGACTACCCTCGGGTTGGCGGTGGCTACAAGGCGATGCGCACGTTCTTGCTGGACACCATCGAGCAGGCAGTCGCCCAGTGCGACCTGGTGCTGCTGGGCGGCATGACCGGCACCGGCAAGACCCAAGTGCTGGGCCAACTGGGCAACAGCCTGGACCTGGAAGGGTATGCCAACCATCGCGGTTCGAGCTTCGGCAAACGCGCCACGGGCCAGCCGTCCAACATCGATTTCGAGAATCGCCTGGCCGTGGACGTGCTGAAAAAGCGCGCCGCCGGTATCGGGCAATTTGTGCTGGAAGATGAGAGTCGTGCGGTCGGCAGTTGCGCCTTGCCGCTGTCCTTGTATCAGCGCATGCAGCAGGTTCCGATGGTCTGGCTGGAGGACAGCGTGGAGCGTCGGGTCGAGCGGATCCTGCAGGATTACGTCGTCGATCTTTGCGCGGAATTTGTCGCGGTGCACGGCGACGAAGGCTTCTCGCTGGTTTCCGAGCGACTGCTGGCAAGCCTGGACAACATCCACAAACGCCTGGGCGGCGACCGCCACCGACGCCTGAAGGACATCCTGGAAGCCGCCTTGGCCGAACAGGCCAACAGCGGCGCCGTCGATTTGCATCGCGGGTGGATCGAAGGTCTGTTGCGTGAGTATTACGACCCGATGTACGTGTTCCAGCGGGAAAAGAAAGGGCTGCGGAGCGAGTTCTCGGGGGAGCAGGCGGCGGTGCTGGCGTACTTGCGCGAGCGGGCGCTGAGGGGCGGGTGACCACCGAAAATCCCCTGTGGGAGCGAGCTTGCTCCGGGCGGCGATCCGACGATAGCGGTGGATCAGTGGCGGTGATGTTGGCTGATACACCGCTATCGCGAGCAAGCTCGCTCCCACACTGTTCTGTGGTGCTGCCAGATATTGATGCCTTGCCCAATTCCCCTGTGGGAGAGGCTCGCTGATCAGGTCGGGCAGGTCTCCTGGCCATTATCCAACCCCTGCTTATAGCTCTGGCTGGTGAGGCTGGCCTTGCCGTTGTGCCAGGTCAGGGTCAGCACATACAGCGAATCGAAGTCTCCCGAGGCCCAGTCATCGGTAATGGTCTGCTTCTTGCCCAAGGCCTCCCCGGCGACTTCGTTGATCAGCTCCGGCAGGTAACCATGGGACCAGGCGGTGTAGATGGTGGCGTTGTGGTACTTGTCGTCCAGCAGTTCATCAGCCAGGTCGCTGGTGTCGTTGGCCGATTAATTGATGTTCACCGGCAACCCGAGCTTGATGGCGCTGGGGCTGATGGTCATCAGCGGGCGAATGTAGCTGTAGGAGTTGTCCAGCTCGCCCTCCTCGACATTGCGGGTAGGGTTGGCCGCGAACACGTAATCGGCCTTGCCGAATTTTTCCGGCAACAGGGTGGCCAGGTCGATGGCGCGGTTGAGGCCCTGGCAGTTGAGCTGGCCCAGGCCGCCGGCGGGTTTCTCCGCGTGGCGCAGGAACACCAGGGTCTGTACACCGTCGGCTGGCTGGGCACGACTGACGCTGGAATCCAGCGACAACACCAGGCCACAGACCACAAGCAGCGTCGGCAGCATCAGCCACGAACGGTGTTTGAAACGTCTGGCGAAATTCAGTGGGTTCATCATCGAATAAATAGTCTTCGGCACGCGTGAGTCAGGCTGACAAACCCTGGCACCGCGAGGCGCCTGGCTTCGGGTGTTTTCCCTGTCGTTACGCCTCGTCGAATTCTCGGGGGCATTGCTCAGAGTCCCTTTGAGCGCTTTGGTTCGATTTTGGCTGCACTGTAAGGCCTCCTGCGAGGAGGTAGGGCGAATGTTAGCGACAGGATGTTGCGGATTTAAGAAGGGGTGGTGTGAATTCTGTGACGGGGCCATGGAAATTTGAATTTAGCGAATCGTCTGCGTTCACCGCTTCTTTCCCTGACTCATCTCCTCAGCCTCGACAGAAGTCTCATGTTCGTCCGGCACTGCAAGGTTCTGCATCTCAGCTACTGACTGCTCTTTTGTTTAATTAGGTGTCGTACTTATCTGACAGGTGTCTTACCTAGGCCTGCAAAATATTGGTGCTGTATTTTTTTGATGATGCTTACTTTCGATATATCTTTTGCATGGAGTGTGGCGACTCCTAAGTAGTTTGCGAAGGTGCTGTTACATTTTGTGGCTTTTGCGAATAACTTTGAAACGCCCACTGCGTATGGTTAGTTCGCCTAAACAAACAGTTGAGGGTTGACAGGGGGATCAACAGCCGCTAAACATTGAGTTCAGATGACAGCCAAGGAAGGCGGAAAATGATTAGGATAACGCCTGGGTTTCGTCTCGCGTATGTTTGTTGTCTTAACAAACTCTCTCCCTGATTATTTACATCGATGTGTGTCTACGGAACACCACTCTCAGTGGTGGATAATTTGCTGCGGCCTTCGGAATCTTATGTTTTTCACGAAATATATGATTCAGATATGCCTTTAGTAAAATCAAGCCTGGCATTGGTGCGCCTTGTTTCCAATTTCTAGATCATGGTGTTCTTTGGTTGACGGCGTCACGCTTAAAGCTTGATGCGCCAAATTATAAATATAAGGGTTTATTTATGTCTCAGGCAGTTCCTCATGATTCGATACTTGATCTTGTACTGGATCACTGCTACTCCTCACCTGGTGCGACAGCTATTGTGGTAGGTGATGATGTTGTCACATATCAAGAGCTCAGAAATAAAATATATAAGGTGTCGGCTTATATTCAAGGCAGAGGTGTAGCGATCGGTAGTGTAATTGCGATTATACAAAATAATATTGGTGATGCGCTTGCCTCTATGTTGGGGTGTCTCCACGCGGGATGCATTTACTGCCCAATAGACCCCTTTATGCCTTCTGCAAAAATACAACGTACCTTGGCCGTAGCCAATGTCGAGTTCGTTCTATCCGAACAAGGCCTTCCTTATATTTGGAAAATCAATGATCCTGAGTTTGTCCACTATAAGGAACTGCCTACACCTGCATCCTGTGCTGCCCTCACGCAACGCTACCATCCCTTGGCCTACATTATGTTCACCTCTGGATCAACTGGAGACCCCAAGGGAGTAGCTATTGGGCATGCCAATCTGATTGAGATATTCAAGGGGTGGGACGCGGTCTATCAATTAAAAAAACTCAAAAGGCATCTTCAATTCGCCAGCCTCTCCTTTGACGTGTTTGCTGGTGACTGGCTTCGTGGGCTTTGTTCCGGAGCCATAATCTACGTGCCTTCTTCAACCGAGAAACATGTTGTTGAAAGTCTAGCTGACTTTATTGTTGCCCACCAAATAGAGTGCGCCGAGTTTACTCCAATAATTCTTAGGGAGCTCTGCGGTTATGCATTGAGAAATGACGTAAAACTGAGTAGTTTCAAACTGCTGATTGCTGGGTCTGATGTTATGCGTGTTAGGGAGTTTAAGGATGTTCGTAAAATAATTTCTGATGACTGTCGCTTGGTGTTTTCATATGGGACGACCGAAACAACTATAGATAGCACCTATTTTGAGGCTACCCATGAAGCGCTGAGTAAGCTCCAAAATGATGCTCCTCTTCCTATTGGTGTGCCCTTTCCGTGTACTTTAATTACGATTCTAAAAGATGACGGTACGCATACTGATCTCCATGAGGTGGGAGAACTCTATATTGGCGGAGGTGGTGTTGGTCAGGGGTATTTGCACAATGACGTCAGAACATCAGGTCGATATCTGCGTCGTCTACCGCTTGGTCGCCATGCTCGATGGTACCGGACGGGCGACCTGGCTTCATATGATGGGCAAAATTTCAATCTTCATGGCCGCGCCGATGCTCGGATTAAAGTACCCGGAAAACTCATAGACCTCACAGAGTTAGAGGCGCACTTGCGCGCCCATGAAGATATTTTGGAGTGCGTTGCTACCACAACACCACACGATTTAAATAAAAAAATACTTTTGCTGGTAAAACTAAAGCCGACGAGTGCCAAACTAAAGCGCGAAGCAATCGCCCAGCATGTTTCCAGTCTTGAGGATTATCCTGTCAGCAGTAATGATATTTACTTTGCTAAGGATTTGCCGGTGACCATGAGTGGCAAGATAGATCGAGTTGAAGCGAATAGGATAGCTATCACGTTGCAAGCAGGAGCGGCCAAATGAGAATTCTTCAAGTGGGTGCGGGGCCTACCGGAGTTAGTCTGTTTATTCAGCTATGCTCTCACCTCGAAACACAATATTCTGTACTTGAGTACGTTATAGCCGATGGGCGAAAACCGGGCTCGGGTCTGGCTTTTGGTACCGGCTATAGCAGTCATCTGATCAATCTGCCTGCTTCAGTCATGAGCATTAATCCTGATAATTCTTTAGAGTTTGTCGAGTGGCGCGCAAAAAATCAATCGTTATGGCAAGAAGCGTTCTCGGATAAAGAACAGGCATGGTCAGAGTTTCCATCGCGGCGTTTATTTGGATTGTATGTAGGTCACCAGTTACAAAGCGCGCTGAACGGCGCCTCTTTTGCGGAACTTATTAATACGTCGGTTTCCTGTGTAACACCTATTCAGTCTGTTGGAAAGTTTTCCGTGGAGTTTAGCAACGGCACCAAAGAAATTTTTGACAAGGTTATTATTTGTATCGGGCATGCGCCTAGGTTTCCGTTGCTACCCAATGCCCCCCAAAAGCTATTCTGCTCTCCCTACCAAACTATGGATATACCGACCCACGCCACGGTGGGGATTATTGGTTCTCGGTTAACGGCGATTGATGCAGCGCTGGCACTACAAGAAAAAGGTCATACTGGAAAAATAACCATGGTATCCAGAACCGGCAAACTACCCAAGGTTATTGCTGAGCACTCTGGCTATGATCCAAGCACGTTTATCACAGCTCTGCTGAATGAAAAAGACCAAACACTTGAGTCCATTCTTGCGCACCATAAAAAAGAACTCGATAGGGTCACAAATGGTCTCATTGACTGGGATACCCTAGCAAAACCCGGAGCGACACGGATGGAGGAGCTTGAGCGAGAAATAAGCAGTTGCTCGCAGGGTAATCATCTGTGGCAAAGCGTTTTGTTGGCCTCTTATTCGATCATAGATAAGTTGTGGGCGAAGCTAAGTGATCCAGAGAAAGCTGCGTTCATGGAAAAATACTATGGACCTTGGATGACGTATTTAGCGGCGTTTCCTGCCTCTAGTGCTGTACGTATACTGCAATTGATGCAGAGTGCGCAGTTAGAGATTCACGCTGACTTACAGGGAATCGAAACAACTGAGCAGGGTTTTGATATCTATCATGGTCGAAACGAATGCTTGAATGTTCAGTACTTGATCGATGGGCGTGGTGTTGGTTATGGAGATAAGGACTTAAAAGAGGTGCCCTTGTTGAGGAGTATGTTAGCCAATGGCTCGATCACGATCAACCCATTGGGTGGTCTCTCCATCAATCCACTAACTTATCAAGCACTTTCCAATCGTAATAATGAGGTTCCAGGGCTCTTTGTCGTGGGTGATTTGACGAAGGGAGAGTTTCTGGCAACCACCGATGTAGTACGCAACGTCATGCACAGCGTCGCTGCCAGTTCCGCTATTCTTTCTTGAGACCGCTGACATGAAGATATCGACTCAAAACGCGTGTCACGCTCAAAAGTCCGGATTGTCTCAACTGTCACATGCCATTTTGGCGAGTCTGGGTGTTTCCTCATTTGATTCTGGATTCGGTCTCCAACCTACAAATGGACTGGTCATTTTTATAGTTGACGGTTTGGGTCAGCTATTGCTCGACGAGTATCAGTCCCATGCACCATTCCTGAAAACACTGCTTCGCACAGGTCAGTCTTTTGGAGTCGGATTCCCTGCCACTACCGCGGCCAGTTTGGCTTCTTTTGCTCTCGGTCAAGGAAGCGGTCAGCATGGCATAGTTGGGAGTCGCTTTGCGTTGGATAATCAGACCGCATTTTCCCCGTTGTCATGGCAAACGGGCAGCATTTGTCGTAGTCAGACAAACGGTGCTCATTCCGTTGACCTTCCAATTTTTACAGTCGAAAAGACAGCTTGGGAAAGTGCCAGTGAGCTGGGGCTGAAAATAGAATGCATACTCCCGTTAAAAATTGCTAACTCCTATTACAGTAAAGCCATTTATAAAGGGGCCACAATCACTCCCTATATGGACTATTGGCATTGTGGTTTTAAAATTAGAGGGGCGTTAAAAAAATCATCGCGACGGTTGATTTACGTTTATTTGGGTGAGTTGGATTACGTGGGTCATGTCTATGGTACGAACTCAGAAGCTTGGCTCGACAGCCTGCGACAGGTGGATACTCTGATCTCCTCAACGGCCAGCGCGCTTGTTCGAGGAACAAAGCTACTTGTCGCTGCCGACCACGGCATGACAACTCTTTCTTCTGAAGCCATTTTCGACTTCGATACCGACCCCGGTCTTCAAGAGGACGTGTCGTGGATTGCGGGTGATATTCGTGCCCGGCACATTTACGCGGAGGCTGGAAAAACGTCGGCCGTATTAGAGCGCTGGAAGAACAAGCTCGGCGACGATTTCATGGTGCTTTCTCGCAGCCAAGCGGTTGATGAGGGTTTGTTCGGAGGGCCTGTGAGAGCCTCCTTCGAACAGCGCTTGGGAGATCTGATTGTATATCCGACAGGACGCGGTGGCATCGTACAGAGCCTTACGGAGAAAAAACAAACGTCATGGAAAGGGCATCACGGGGCCTTGACTGAGGAGGATCAGCTTTCTCCGCTTCTGATTTACTCCAAAGGATAACTCCATAGGCCCGTGGCTCGGCTCAGAGCCACGGGCCTACCAATTCATCCAACGAAAAATTCCGGATCCAAAAGCTGAGCCTTCTGATTTAAGCTCCAGTTCTTTAGATAAACACCTGGAGCCGACCCCATGCCCGACTTGACCCCGTTCCCCATCACCGAAAAATGGCCCGCCCAATACCCGGAGTGGCTCCAGCTCTACTCGCTGCCTACCCCCAACGGCGTGAAGGTCTCGATCATGCTGGAGGAGATCGGCCTGCCGTACGAGCCTCACAAAGTGGACTTCGCCAGCAACGACCAGTTGTCGCCTGAGTTCCTTTCCCTGAATCCCAACAACAAGATCCCGGCGATTCTCGATCCCCATGGGCCGGGAGACCAGCCGTTGGCGCTGTTCGAGTCGGGGGCGATCCTGATTTATCTGGCGGACAAGAGCGGGCAGTTGCTGGCCCAGGAATCGGCGGCGCGCTACGAGACGATCCAGTGGCTGATGTTCCAGATGGGTGGGGTCGGGCCGATGTTCGGGCAGTTGGGGTTCTTCAACAAGTTCGCCGGCAAGGACTACGAGGACAAGCGGCCGCGGGATCGGTATGTCGAGGAGAGCAAGCGCCTGCTCAAGGTCCTCGATGGCCGTCTGCAAGGCCGGGACTGGATCATGGGCGAGCGCTACACCATCGCCGATATCGCCACGTTTCCCTGGGTGCGCAACTTGATCGGTTTTTATGAGGCCGGTGATCTGGTAGGTATCCAGAACTTCCCCAATGTGACGCGGGTATTGGAGCGCTTCCTGGCGCGACCGGCTGTGGCGCGCGGGTTGAAAATTCCGGAATGAGTGGCCCGACGTCCCGCCGTTTCGATTACAAGCAACTGGATGTGTTCAGCGACGTGCCGCTCAAAGGCAATCCACTGGCGGTGGTGCTGGGGGCCGATGGGCTCGGTGACGGGCACATGGCGGCCTTTGCCAATTGGCCCAACCTCAGCGAATCCACGTTCCTGTTGGCGCCGCGGCACCCGGAAGCCGATTACCGGGTGCGTATCTTCACCACCTCGACCGAGTTGCCGTTTGCCGGGCATCCGACCTTGGGCAGTTGTCACGCCTGGCTGGAAGCCGGCGGCGTGCCAAAAGGGCAGGAGATCGTGCAGGAGTGCGGCGTCGGCCTGGTCAGGATTCGCCGCAGCGATCATGGGTTGGCGTTCCTCGCGCCGCCCTTGCTCAAGTCCGGTCCGCTGGACGCCGAGCTGCTGGAGCGGGTGCGCAAGGGGCTGGGGCTTGCCGCGGAGGCGATTGTCGAGGCGCAATGGGTCGACAACGGTGCCGGCTGGCTGGCGGTGATGCTCAAGGATCGCCAGCAGGTGCTGACGCTTGAGCCTGATTATCAACGGTTGTTGGATCTGGCCGTGGGCGTGATTGCCCCCTGGGATCGGGCCGTGGACGGCGCTGAGGCCCACTTTGAAGTGCGCGGCTTCATCGCCGGTGATGGCATGCCCGAGGATCCGGCCACCGGAAGCCTGAACGCCGGGCTCGCGCAATGGATGCTGGACAAAGGCCTGGCGCCGGCGTCCTACGTGGTCAGTCAGGGACTGACGATGGGCCGGGCCGGGCGCATTCATGTCGAGCAGGTGGGGGAGGAGGTCTGGATTGGCGGCGCAGTCGTGACGTGCATCAATGGCTCGTTGACCGTGTGAGGCGATTATTGCTCGGCTGGTAACACTCTGTTTTCCAGCAGGCGTTTGTGCCCTGGCTGGCCAGGGCATAAGCTTTGCGCTTTGTGATCGAGCACCCTTTTTTGCCCAGGAGTCCCATGTCCAGCCAGTTCCCCGAAGCACGTCCACGCCGCCTGCGTCGCAATGCAAGCTTGCGCAGCCTGTTCCAGGAAACCGAGATCACCTTGAACGACCTGGTGCTGCCGATTTTCGTCGAAGAAGAAATCGATGATTTTGTGCCGATCAAGAGCATGCCCGGCGTGGTGCGCATCCCTGAGTCGAAGCTGGCCAGTGAGATCGAGCGCTATGCCCGTGCCGGCATCAGGTCGGTAATGACTTTTGGTGTGTCCCATCACTTGGACAACGACGGCAGCGACACTTGGAGCGAGCGCGGCCTGGTGTCGCGCATGGCCGGGATCTGCAAGGACGCGGTGCCGGAAATGATCGTGATGTCCGACACCTGCTTCTGTGAATACACCGATCATGGTCATTGCGGTGTCCTCCACGGCGATGAAGTGGACAACGACCGGACCTTGGTCAACCTGGGTAAGCAAGCCGTGGCGGCGGCCCGCGCCGGTGCCGATGTGATCGCGCCGTCGGCAGCCATGGACGGGCAGGTGCAGGCGATTCGCAAGGCCCTGGATGACGCCGGTTTCAGCCAGACGGCAATCATGGCCTATTCCACCAAATTCGCTTCGGCGCTCTATGGCCCGTTCCGCGAGGCCGGCGGTAGCGCGCTCAAAGGCGACCGCAAGAGCTATCAGATGAACCCGATGAACCGCCGCGAAGCCTTGCGCGAATCCCTGCTCGACGAGCAGGAAGGTGCCGATGCGCTGATGGTCAAGCCGGCCGGTGCCTACCTCGATATCATCCGCGACATTCGCCAGGCGTCGAACCTGCCGCTGTCGGCGTATCAGGTCAGTGGCGAATACGCGATGATCAAATTCGCCGCCCAGGCCGGCGCCATCGACGAAGCCCGCGTGGTCCGCGAGAGCCTTGGCGCAATCAAGCGGGCAGGGGCGGATCTGATCTTCACTTACTTCGCCATGGACCTGGCGCTGAGCGGGATCTGATCCGCCTGCATCAATGTTGCCAATGCCGCCGCCTTCGCGAGCAAGCTCGCTCCCACAGTGGTTTTGGGCTGGATGGGAAATCCAGGTCCACCGCCATTCCCCTGTGGGAGCGAGCTTGCTCGCGATAGCGGTGGGTCAGCTTGTATCAATGTTGCCAGTGCCGCCGCCTTCGCGAGCAGGCTCGCTCCCACAGTGGGCTGTAGCTCGCATTCACTTTTGATCGTATGGTTGCTCCGGAATAACAAACCCGATGGAGCCCCATGCAATTCAACCGATTGATGATCAGCCTCGCGGCGTTGCTGGCCCTGGCCGGTTGTGGCAGTCGTCAGGCCCAGGAGCCCGAGCGCCAGCCTGCTGAGGTCAAGAAGCAGATCGTGCAATTGTTGCCGGCCAAGACGACGGATCGCCAAGGTTGGGCGACTGACATCTACGTGGCCTTTGCGGCCCAGCAGATTCCGTCCACGACGCAGAATATCTGTGCGGTCCTGGCGGTGACCGAACAGGAGTCGACGTTCCAGGCCGACCCGCCAGTGCCAGGGCTGGGCAAGATCGCTCGTCAAGAGATCAACCGCCGTGCGGCGAAGGTGCACATTCCGGAGCTGTTGGTCAGCGGCGCGCTCCAGGTGCGTTCGCCCAACGGCAAAAGCTACAGCGATCGACTCAATGCGGCGCGTAGCGAGAAAGAGCTGAGCGGGATTTTCGATGATTTCATCGGCATGGTGCCGCTGGGCAAGACGCTGTTCGGCGGTTTCAATCCGGTGCACACCGGTGGCCCGATGCAGGTCAGCATCGCGTTTGCCCAAGCCAATGCGCGGGATTACCCCTATACGGTGGATGGTTCGATTCGTCGCGAAGTGTTCAGTCGCCGTGGCGGGATGTACTTCGGTATCGCGCATCTGCTGGGTTATGCGGTGAGCTATACCGAGCCGTTGTATCGTTTCGCCGATTTCAATGCCGGGTGGTACGCCAGTCGCAACGCGGCTTTCCAGCATGCGGTGAGTGTGGCGTCGGGCATTTCCCTGGCGCTGGATGGCGATCTGGTTGCCCATGACTCGATCATGCCGGGCAGCACGGAGCTGGCGGTTCGCACGCTGGGCAAGTCGTTGGGGATGCGCAACCCGACCATTCGCGATCAGTTGGAGCAGGGCGACAGCCTGGCGTTCGAGGACAGCAAGCTCTACAAGCGGGTGTTCGAACTGGCTGAGCGCGCCGAGGGCAAGCCGTTGCCGCGGGCGATATTGCCGGGGATCGTGCTCAAGAGCCCGAAGATAACGCGCAAGCTGACAACGGCGTGGTTTGCCAAGCGGGTGGATGAGCGTTATCAGCGCTGCATGGCGCGGGCGGCGGGGCGTTAGCAGATGTCGGGGCAAAAAAAAGCCCGGTGGATGAGGCCGGGCTTTTAGGGGGGAGGCGTCTTGATTGGGGTGGCGGGCGGGCTACGCAGCGGCTTGTCGAGCGTTGCGGCCGCTGCGCGCCCGAGCGGGAGCAAGCTCCCTCGCCACGGGGTGTGTTGCCTATGACTTGCGATGTTTTCAGGTATTACGGTCAAGCAACTCATGCGTGGTTTTCGATCAGGCGATCAGAGCCACCTTCAGCGACGCGGCGTTCCAGCAGGCGATCAGCGCCACCTTCAGCTACGCGGTTTTCGATCAGGCGGTCGGAGCCATCTTCGGCCACGCGGCGATCCAGCAGGCGATCAGCGCCACCTTCAGCGACGCGGTTTTCGATCAGGCGATCAGAACCGCCTTCGGCGACGACGGGTTGCGAGGAGGCGGCGAATACGTTGGCGGCCAGTACGGAGAAAGCGAGGCTGAGGATGACTTGGCGTTTCATGATGGTGTGCTCCGGGGGTGCAGTGGTTTGTGTGGGGCCATTGTTGTCCCGGGCGATCATCAAGAGAACTTCATTGGCATGATGGTGAACATCGACGGCAGTGATAGCTCGATGTCGGTTGATCCAGTGAGGGTGTCCCCTGGCGTGCGCGTCGTCCTTCGGGTGGAACACAGCCAGGTTTGTAGGCTCTACAGGGTAACCCACAGGCAGGAGGCAAGCTCATGTATCAGTTATTCGGTCACAGGCAATCCGGCTCGTCGGCAGTGGAGGTGGCGCTGGACCTTTGTGATGTGGCTTATCGGCGGGTCGATGCCTATTCGACGGAAGAAAGTGAAGCAGCGAAAGAGCTCGAGGCCCTCAACCCCTTGAAGCAGGTTCCGACGCTGCAACTGCCGGATGGCTCGGTGCTGACCGAGGCATCGGCGATTCTGATTCACCTCGGGCTGACCTTTCCCGCCTCGAAGCTGCTCCCTGACGACGCAGCCCAACGTGCGCAAGCCATACGAGGCCTGGTTTACATCGCGGCCAACTGCTACACCCCCATCGGCATCATCGATTTTCCGGAGCGCTGGCTGGACGATGCAGACGAAGAGACTCGGCAGCGCTTGGTATCAGGTACCCAGCAACGGCTCTACCGCAACTGGGCGCTGTTTGCCGACCAATTCCCGGCCCAGCCGTTTCTCGGCGGTGCCGAGCCGGGGGCGTTGGATATCCTGGCGGCTGTGATCACCAAGTGGAGAAATACGCGAGAGGCGATGCTCAACGCCCGCCCGCAATTCCACGGATTGTTGGAGCGCATCGACCGCCATCCACGCGTGGCGCCGATACTGTCGCTGCATTGGCCGTTGTAGGAGCTGCCGAGCGAAGCGAGGCTGCGATCTTTCCCCTGACGCTTGAATCTCAAGCGAAAGATCAAAAGATCGCAGCCTCGCTTCGCTCGACAGCTCCTACAGGTCAAGGACAGACCTTGCGCGCAGCCGCCTGCTCGACAAGGTCGACAAATTGCCGGACGTTCTGCTGATGGGCTGTCACCAGGTCGTCGATACTGGCGCCCGACGGTGTCTGCAGGCTGCTGCGACAAACGAGGGGGCGAACATCGCCGCTCAGGCTGCGCAGCCGCCATTGCACGTCCATGCGGGCGTAGCGGCCCGGGATCGAGTCAAAGCGCTGCACATCCACCCGCAGCGATGATTTCGGCGCGCCAGGGTTGCTCAGTTGTTCGTCCAGGCTGCTGTGCAGCTCATCCGCCAGGCTGGCGCCCCACCATTCGGTTTCGAGGATCGCCAACCCGCTGCTGCCTTGGCGAATGACCATCTGGGTGCGATCCACCTGGGGAGGAACGCTCACCTGTTCGATCTGGATGTCCATGCCAGAGCGTGACTGGCCTTCCGGCTGGACCGGGCTCAGGGTGTGGTAATGGATCGGATCGCTGCGACAGGCACCGAGCAGCAGGGCCACGGCAACCAGGGAGAGTTTCAGCGTCAGTGGCATGGGGCGGGCTCCTGTGATCATTCTTTCACCGGCAAGGTCAGGTTCTGTGCCGGTGCGTCCTTGGGACGACCGCGAAGCAGCGATTCGGGATGGCGACTCAGGTAGTCCGACAGCTCGCGCAACGAGCGCGACATGCGGCCCAGGTCGTCCAAGGTCTGGGTCAGTTGTTCACGCTGCGGCGAGTCTTCGGCCAGGGTCGAGTTGGCCGATTGCAGGGTCTTGCTGACGTCCTGCAAGGTGCTTTGCACGCCGGGCAGGGTCTTGCTGTTGAACTGGGCCAGGCCTTTGCGCAACTCCACCAGGTTGCCATCCAGGTTGCCGGCGATGCTCTCCAATGGCAGCTTGTTGATCCGCTCGACCATCGTCTGCAGTTGTTCCTGCAATTGCTGCAGGCTGCCCGGGAGGGTTGGAATCCGCACGGGGCGGGCGCTGGGGTCGAAGGCCACTTTTTCCGCCTTGGGGTAAAAGTCCAGCGAGATGTACAACTGCCCGGTCAGCAGGTTGCCGCTGCGGGCTTGGGCCCGCAGGCCGCGCTCGACAAAGCTGCCGATCAGGCGGGCACCGGCGGCTTCGTCTTCCGGATCGTGGTTGAGCGACTTGAGCAGTTTTTCATGGGCCTTGCCCAGGCGCTGAGGGTAGATCACCACGCCGACGTTGACCGGAAAGCTGCGTTGTTTCTCATCGAAATCCAGGTTGATGGCCACCACCCGGCCGACTTCAACGCCTAGGAACTCCACCGGTGCCCCGACTCGCAACCCGCGCAGTGCCTGGTCAAAACGCAGGGCCAGGTATTGTCCCTTGCCGTCGGGTGGAGCGAGGGCGCTCTGCTGGTCGGCAAACAATTCGAAGGTCTGGTCTTCGCTGGCAATGGTGTCGTTTGGACTGTATTCCGGTGCCCTGAACGCGATGCCGCCTAGCAGCAAGGCCGAGAGCGACTCGGTCTTGACGGCGAACCCGTTGGCGCCGACGTTCACGTCCACGCCGCTGACGTTCCAGAACCGGGTGTTTTCGGTGACGTACCGGTCGTTGGGCGCGTTGACGAACACGTCGATGTTGACGCCTTTGCCCTCGGCGTCCAGCGCATAGGACACGACCTGGCCCACAGGGATCTTGCGCAGGTACACCGGTGAGCCAATGTCCAGCGAACCGAGGTCCTGGGAGTGCAGGGTGAAGCGTTTGCCCGGTTCGCCATAGGTGATCGGCGGCGGGGCTTCCAGGCCGGTGAAGGATTTGGCGCGCACTTTCGACTGGCCAGCGTCGGCACCGATGAAATCGCCGGACAGCAGCGTGTCGATTCCCGAGATCCCACCGGCCCCGATACGTGGCCGCACGACCCAGAACACCGAGTCTTCGTGGGTGAAGGTGTCGGCGGTCTTGGCGAGCTTGACCGTGGCGGTGACGTTCTTCTGGTCTTCACTCAATTGCACGTCGGTGACCTGGCCGATGACCACGTTGCGGTATTTCACCTGGGTCTTGTTGGCGGTCAGGCCCTGGCCGGTCTTGAAGGTGATGGTGATGGTCGGGCCTTCCTGCAGCCAGTTGTTGACCACCAGGGAAATGCCCACCAGCACCGCGATGATCGGCACGATCCACACCAGCGACACCGTCCAGCGACGGGTGCTGACGTGAGCCCGACCGGGTGCGGGTTGTTGCCCGTCAGTGACTTGCGACTTCATCCATGGTCTCCTCGGAAGGTTGGGTGTCCCAGATCAGCCGGGGGTCGAAACTCATGGCCGACAGCATGGTGAACAACACCACGAGGCCGAAAAACAGGATACCCGGTCGCGGTTCGATATCGCTCAGTGCCTGGAACTTGACCAGGGCCGCCACCAGGGCCACCACCAGCACGTCGAGCATCGACCAGTAGCCGATGACTTCCACCAGTCGGTACAGCTTCGCCCGTTGGACCTGGGCCCAGGTGCTGCGCCGCTGTGCGGTCACCAGCAGCAGGGTCAGCACGACGAACTTGAGGCCGGGCACCGCGATGCTGGCGATGAAAATGATCAGGGCGATATCCCAGGCGCCGCCTTGCCAGACCTCGATGACGCCGCTGATGATCGTGCTGTCGGCGCCTTCGCCGAGCATCTGGGTGTTCATGACCGGAAGCAGGTTGGCTGGGATGTAGAACACCAGCGCGGCGAGCATGTAGGCCCAGGTGCGGGTGATGGCATTGGGTTTGCGTCGGTGCAGGGCGGCGTCGCAACGGGGGCAGGTATCGGGTTCGTCGGTCATGTCGCAGGCCAGGCCGCAACTGTGGCACAGGCACAGGTTCAGGTCGCGGGCCTCGGGCGGGGTGTCCAGCGGCTGGCCGCTCATAGGCTGTCCCACAGGTCGCGGACATCACGTCCGGCAATGCGGATCATCAACAGGCTCAAGGCCGCGAGGGCGAACAGGCCGATGCCTGGGAGTACATCCAGCAGGCCGGCGAGCTTGATCACCGCCACCAGTGCGCCCAGCAGGCACACCTCCAGCATGCTCCAGGGCCGCAGGGTTTCCAGGCTGCGCATGCACAGGGCGAACCCCGGTGCCCGCCGCTGGAGGTAGGCATGGCCCAGGACCCAGAGCAGCAGCGCCAGTTGGAAGGCCGGTGCAATGATGATTGCCACCGCTGTCACCAGGGCGATGAAAGTGATGGGGCCCTGGCTCAGCGCCACGATGGAGTCCCACAACGTCGCGCTGTTGCTCAGGCCCTGGAGGCGGATGCTCATCACCGGATAAATGTTGGCGAAAGCCCACAACACCGCGGCCGTCACGCTCAAGGCCAGGCGCTGTTCGATGGTCAGGCCGTTGTAGCGCTGGATCACCGCGTGACAGCGCACGCACGCGGCTTTCTGGTGCGGAGCGAGCACAACCGGCTCGTACACCGCATCGCAATGTTCACAAATGATCAGTCGGTCGGTGGCGGCCATCGGGATGCTCGCAGGAACAACCCCTTCAATATAGAAGTGCGTTGAGAATGAGCAACCCGTTGGACAAGATAATTCGCCGCGAAAGTATTGCTCCAGTTGTCGGATCAGGTCGGCCTGTTCGGCGATGGCTTCCTTGACCAGGTCACCGATGGACAGCAGCCCGACGAGTTTGCCGTCTTCTACCACCGGCAAATGGCGCAAGTGCTTCTCGGTCATGATGCTCAGGCAGGTCTCGACATTCTGGTGCGGGTCGATGGTGATCACCGGGGAGACCATGATGTCACTGACCATCGTGCCCACCGACGAGCGCCCGTGCAGGACCATTTTGCGCGCATAGTCGCGCTCGCTGATGATCCCCAGCACCTCATCGTTCTTCACCACCAGCAAGGCACCGACGTTCTTCTCGGCCATGCGCATCAGGGCCTGCAATACCATGTCGTCCGGTGAGATGGTGTGCACTTGCTGGTTCGTCTCGTCTTTTATCCGGAGCAACTGCGCGACGGTTTTCATGGGGAGCCTCGGGTGTTGTTTTTGCAGGTGGTTAAAGCATCGTAGACCCAACGGCGCAGAGCAAGCGGTAAAGCGGCGGCCAATCGTCCAAAAACGTCATTGCCGGTGAATTCACCACCGAAGTGACGCCATGCACCCTGTGGCGAGGGAGCTTGCTCCCGCTGGGCTGCGCAGCAGCCCCTGGTTGTTGGCATTCGCCCGATATACCGAGGTGGTCGGTTTTGGGGCTGCTGCGCACCCCAGCGGGAGCAAGCTCCCTCGCCACAAAAAGCAGGTGGGTGTCAGTTAAGCAGGTGGGTGGTGTGTCAGTTGGGCAGGTGAAGTTCCCCCGCCACAGGTAGAATCATCGCCTACGCAAAATTCGAGGTTGCAGCGGTGGATCTACAGCAGGGCTTCGTCCTGACCCGGCATTGGCGCGACACCCCGGCCGGCACCGAAGTCGAGTTCTGGCTGGCGACCGACGCCGGTCCCCGGCGCGTGCGCCTGCCCGTGCAAACGTCGGTGGCCTTTGTGCCGCAGGTCCAGCGCGGCCAGCTCGAAGCCTTGCTGCAAGGGGAGAAGGACATAGAACTGCGCCCCCTTGACCTGCTGGATTTCGAGCATCGCCCGGTGCTGGGCCTGTATTGCCAGCAACATGCCCAGCTGATGCGCCTGGACACCACCTTGCGCCGCGCCGGTGT
Organism: Pseudomonas sp. CG7; assembly: GCF_023701885.1. NCBI lineage: Bacteria > Pseudomonadati > Pseudomonadota > Gammaproteobacteria > Pseudomonadales > Pseudomonadaceae > Pseudomonas > Pseudomonas sp. CG7. The sequence continues at coordinate 40,421 of NZ_JABAEE010000057.1, forward strand.
GGAGGTGTTCGAAGCGGACATCCGGCCGCCGGAGCGCTACCTGATGGAGCGTTTCATCACTGCCCCGGTCTGGTTCGGCGGTACCCCGGCCGCGGATGGCCTGCTGGTCGATGCCCAGATGAAACCGGCGCCCGATTACCGTCCACCGTTGCGCCTGGTGTCCCTGGACATCGAAACCACCGCCCAGGGCGAGTTGTATTCCATTGCCCTGGAAGGCTGCGGCGAGCGCCAGGTCTACATGCTCGGGCCACCTAACGGCGACGAGACCGGCGTGGACTTCCAGCTGGAATATTGCGAATCGCGCACGCTGCTGCTGAAGAAACTCAACGACTGGTTCGCCCGTTTCGACCCCGACGCGATCATTGGCGGGAACCTGGTGCAGTTCGACCTGCGGGTGTTGCATGAGCATGCCCGGCGGCTGGCGGTGCCGTTGCGCCTGGGGCGTGGTGGCGAAGAAATGCAATGGCGTGAGCACGGTGCGCGCAACAACCACTTCTTCGCCTCGGCGGCCGGTCGGCTGATCATCGACGGCATCGAGTCCCTGCGCTCGGCCACCTGGAGTTTTCCGTCGTTCAGCCTTGAAAACGTCGCCCAGACGCTACTGGGGGAGGGCAAGTCCATCGACAACCCGTACCAGCGCATGGACGAGATCAATCGCATGTTCGCCGAGGACAAGCCGGCCCTGGCCCGCTACAACCTCAAGGACTGCGAGCTGGTAACGCGGATCTTCGCCAAGACCGAACTGCTCAAGTTCCTCTTGGAGCGGGCCAGTGTCACCGGCCTGCCAGCGGACCGCAGCGGTGGTTCGGTGGCAGCCTTCACGCACCTGTACATGCCGCTGATGCACCGCCAGGGCTTCGTTGCCCCCAATCTTGGCCAGCGCCCGCCCGAGGCCAGCCCGGGCGGGTTTGTCATGGACTCTCAACCGGGGCTCTACGAGTCGGTGCTGGTGCTGGACTACAAAAGCCTGTATCCGTCGATCATCCGCACCTTCCTGATCGACCCGGTGGGCTTGATCGAAGGGCTGCGCCACCCGGATGACGACGAGTCGGTGCCCGGCTTTCGCGGGGCGCGCTTCTCCCGTACTCGACACTGCCTGCCGGCCATCGTCGCGCGGGTCGCCGAAGGCCGGGAAACCGCCAAGCGTGAACACAATGCGCCGCTGTCCCAGGCGTTGAAAATCATCATGAACGCATTCTATGGCGTGCTCGGTTCCAGTGGCTGTCGCTTCTTCGACACGCGCCTGGCTTCGTCCATCACTCTGCGTGGCCACCAGATCATGCAGCACACCCGCCAGTTGATCGAAGCCCAGGGGCATTCGGTGATCTACGGCGATACCGATTCCACTTTCGTCTGGCTGCGCCGCGCCCACGGCCAGGAGGAGGCAGCCAAGATTGGTCGCGAGCTGGTGGCGCACGTCAACCAATGGTGGCGTGAACAGGTGCGTGCCGAGTTCGGGCTGGAAAGCGCGCTGGAGCTGCAGTTCGAAACGCATTTCAAGCGCTTCCTGATGCCGACCATCCGAGGTGCCGAGGAGGGCAGCAAGAAACGCTACGCCGGGCTGGTGACCCGCGCCGACGGCAGCGATGAAATCGTCTACAAGGGTTTGGAAACCGTGCGGACCGATTGGTCGCCGCTGGCCCGGCAGTTCCAGCAGGAGTTGTACGGGCGGATCTTCCACCGCAAGCCCTACCAGGACTATGTGCGCGATTATGTGCAGCAGACCCTGTCCGGTGCCTTCGATGAGCGGCTGGTCTACCGCAAGCGCCTGCGTCGACCGCTGGACGACTATGAACGCAACGTCCCGCCCCATGTACGGGCCGCGCGGTTGGCCGATGAGTTCAACCAGCGCCAGGGCCGTCCGCGGCAATACCAGAATGGCGGCTGGATCAGCTATGTCATCACTGTCGCCGGTCCCGAACCGCTGGAAACCCGCAGCGCACCAATCGATTACGACCACTACGTGACCAAACAGCTGCAGCCGGTGGCGGACGCGATCCTGCCGTTTGTGGACGATGACTTTTCGACGTTGGTGGGGGGGCAGATGGGGTTGTTCTAACGGCTGTCGTTTGCGAGGCGCCGGACTGCTTTTGTGGCGAGGGAGCTTGCTCCCGCTCGATTGCGCAGCGATCGAAAGCATAATGGGGCCGCTACGCGACCCAGCGGGAGCAAGCTCCCTCGCCACAAAAAGCTTCTGATCGCGAGGGTCAGACCATCGCCAACCGCTGCTTGCCCTGGGGCTGGGGAAAGATCAGGTCGAGGGCGGCCAGGTCCTGGGGATCGAGCCTGAGGTTGGCCGCTTCGGCATTCAGGCGCACATGCTCAGGCTTCACAGCCTTGGGAATGGCAATCACGTTGTCTTGGCGAAGCAACCAGGCCAGTGCTATCTGGGCCGACGTTGCGCGATGGCGCTCGGCAATTTGCCCCAGGGTGTGATCCTTGAGCAAGTGCCCGCCCTGGCCGACCGGACAGTAAGCCATGATCGGCATGCGTTGTTGCTGGCACCAAGGCAGCAGGTCGAATTCGATGCCGCGTTCCTGCAGGTTGTACAGCACTTGATTGGTGGCGCAGACCGGAGAAGCCAGCTCCTCAAGGTCATCGACGTCAAGGTTCGACACCCCCCAACGGCCGATCTTGCCTTCTTCGCGCAGACGCTCGAACGCTTCGACGGTTTCTTCCAAGGGGTACTGGCCGCGCCAGTGCAGCAGGTAAAGATCAATGTAATCGGTGTCGAGCCGGCGCAAGCTGCGTTCGCAGGCGAGGGGAATGCCTTTGCGGCTGGCGTTGTGGGGATAGACCTTGCTCACCAGGAACACCTGGTCGCGCAGGCCGGTGATCGCTTCGCCGACGACGGTCTCTGCGCCGCCTTCGGCATACATCTCTGCAGTGTCGATCAGGGTCATGCCCAGTTCGATCCCTAACCGCAGGGCGGCCACTTCTTTTTTGTGATGGGACGGTTCTTCACCCATGCGCCAGGTGCCCTGGCCAATGACCGGTACGGACACCCCCGCCAATTCCAGCGTCCTCATGGCTCTCTCCTGTTGTGCTGATCCATCATCCAATGGACAGCAGGATAGTAGGAGCTGGCGAAGCCTGCGATCTTTTGATGTTTCGCTCCAGACTCAATTGGCTGGGGAAAGATCGCAGCCTCGCTTCGCTCGACAGCTCCTACGGGTGTTGCGCAGCTTTTCTATTTCGTGGAGAACTTCAATACCATCGTCTGGGTGTAGGTCTGGCCCGGATCAAGCCGCGTCGAAGGGAAGTCCGGCTGGTTTGGCGAGTCGGGGTAATGCTGGGTTTCCAGGGTGAACGCGCCCCAATGCGGATAGACCTTGCCTTGCTTGCCCTTGACGGTGCCGTCGAGGAAGTTGCTGGTGTAGAACTGCACGCCAGGTTCGCTGGTGTAGAGCTGCAGGAGTCGTCCGGACTGCGGGTCATGCACCTCGGCGGCCAGTTTGTCCACATCGCCCTTGGCATCCAGCACCCAGTTGAAATCGAAGCCGCCCTGTTTCGGTTCGGCGAACTTGAGTTGTGGGTGATCAGCCTTGATGTGCGTGCCGATGGCGGTGGGCTTGGTGAAATCCATCGGTGTGCCGGCCACGGGGGCTAGCTCGCCGGTGGGAATGAGTTTGCCGGTGACCGGGGTGTAACGGGCCGCGTGCAGGGTCGCGACTTGTTTGAGGATGTCACCGTTGCCTGCACCCGCCAGGTTGAAATAGCTGTGGTTGGTCAGGTTCAACACGGTCGGCTTGTCGGTGGTGGCCTTGTAGTCGATGCGCAGCTCGTTCTTGTCGTTGAGGCTGTAGGTGACATCCGTCTTCAGGTTGCCGGGAAAGCCCATTTCGCCATCCGCCGACAGGTACGTCAGGGTCACGCCCACCGAATCCTTGTCATTGCTCGGTTCGGCTTTCCAAACACGTTTGTCGAACCCTTGTGGCCCACCGTGCAAGGAATTGTCCTTGTCGTTCTGCGGCACCTGGTAACGCTTGCCATCCAGCTCGAACGCCCCACCGGCCAGGCGATTGCCAAAGCGGCCGATGGTCGCGCCGAAATACACGCTGCCGTTCTTCTGGTAGCCCTGCACATCGTCGAAGCCGAGCACGACATCAGCGGTCATGCCGTTTTTGTCCGGCACGATCAGCGACTGGAGGATCCCGCCATAGGTGATGACGGTCGCCTCGATGCCGTGGCTGTTGCGCAGGACGAATTTCTCAACCGCGGTGCCGTCGTCGGTCTTGCCGAAGGCAACGCGTTCATTGGTCAGGCCGGCGGCCTGGGAGGAGGTGGCAATCATCAGAGAGACTCCGAGGGCCGTGAGCAGATGTCTGGATTCAAGCATGGTGTGACCTTCCTTCCTGTTGTTTTGTTGTTGTTTTAACGCGGTCGAGTCCGTTACTTGGTCGGACAGCGATGAAGGTTTTTCTGTTCAGTAGTCTTTCTATTTGAGGGCTGGAAAGGGATTTATAGCTATAAATCGGGATTTATCAATTAAAAAGTAAGACTAATTGATCGAGGCGAGGCTTGCCCAAGCGAACGCTTTCACCTCGGGCGTCGCACTTTTGCGGTTTTTACAGCTCTATCCTTGGCCTGGAAGCGGCGACCCCCATCGCTTCCCCATGCCTAGATTGAGACTCGATGGCCGGTGTTTTTTCTTCTGTGACGAGGTTGCGCCAAGCCTGCATGGCCGGATTGGTTGGTGTGTCGATGCTGTTCAGCGGCGGCTGCAGCCATCAACAGGGGCAGGACATGGTCACGCAGTTCAGCGAAGCCAGGCCCCAGGAGTTCTTGCAGACCAGCGTCGACCGCATGGCGACGTTGTCGATGCACGACAATTTGCAAAGCCTTTACCTGCTGATGAGCAAGCTGTACCTGCGCAACCCCGAGGAACTGCGCAAGTCCGGCTTTCTCGACGCCCGCACCGCGGAAAAACAGGTGCGCATGGCCATCGAGCAGCAACAACCCTTGCCGACGTTGGGGGGCAAGAAGGACTTGGCCGCCCTCAGCTATGCCATGAGCCCGGAATTTCTCGGTGATCGGGTCGGGGCGTTCATCTATGCCATCGGCAGCATGTTGGTCACGGCTCACGGCAATCGCCTCGAGTTCTACATGACCGATACCATCGACCCGCGTTTTGTCAGCAATGCGGCGCGCAACATCGAAAAAGCCACTTGGCTGCTCAGTCAGCGGCAGAACAAGGACGGCACGCCGTTGCTGTTTTCCAACGAGATTTCGGAGGAGGGCAGCAACCTGAGTTTCGCCGTGGAGTTCGGCAAAATCGTCGCCCGATTGGACCTGCTGACCCAGATGCTCGATGAGCGTTACCGGCGCATCGGCTTGAATTACGCCCAGAGCCTGCTGTTCCTCAACTTCCTGCCTGTCCAGTGAGCTGAGAAAAAGGAATAAAGATAGATCACATCGATATAGGGGGTTATAAGAAAAATCGCTATGCTCGCGGCCAGATTTTTCACGCGGTCGTGGCGAGACGGGTTCAATGGATTTCGGTAATGTCGGTTTAGGCGTTGCGGGCCTGGTGGTCGGCTTCATCGTTGGAATGACCGGCGGTGGCGGTGGTTCACTGATGACCCCGATCCTGTTGTGGTTTGGTATCAACCCCGCGACAGCGGTGGGCACCGACCTGCTGTACGCGGCCATTACCAAGTCTGGCGGTGTCCTGGTTCACGCAAAAAACCGCAATATCGATTGGGCAATCACCGGCTGGTTGACCCTGGGCAGCGTGCCGGCGGTCGGCTTGACGCTGTGGTTTCTCAGCAGCCTGCACAGCTCGCCCGACGCTATGAACGCGGTGATCAAACAAGCCTTGGGCTTTGTGTTGTTCGCCACCGCCCTGGCGATCCTGTTCAAGAAGCGCCTGCTGCAATTCGCCCATGATCGTGCCGGCGGTCATTACAACCCCTCCGGTTCACGACTCAATGTGCTGACGGTCATCACCGGCCTCGTGCTGGGCACGATGGTCGCGTTGACCTCCATCGGTGCTGGTGCCCTGGGCACTGTGGCGCTGTTCATTCTTTATCCGTTCCTGGTCACCAAGCGCCTGGTGGGCACCGAGATCGCCCACGCCGTGCCGCTGACCCTGGTGGCTGGCCTGGGCCATGCGAGCATGGGCAACATGGATTGGCATATCCTGGGTTTCCTGCTGATCGGTTCGTTGCCGGGGATCTACCTGGGCAGCCATTTGTCGGGACGCATCTCCGATGAGGTCCTACGGCCTTGCCTGGCGGTGATGCTGGCGATGATCGGCTTCAAACTCGCGTTCTGATTTGATCGGAGTCATGGGTCCATAGCCACAGTCATACCTGTAAACCAGGTACTGATGAGGCCAAGACCCATGAGCAGCCCAGCCAGAGATCTGCTGCAACGACTACGCCGGCGTGGCGCCGAGCCTCGCACCGACATTGCCGATATCCTGCGTCACCACGTCGAGCCATTGCCTGCCGAGGACAGCCCGGCCTTTGGTGAGATGTTCGATCGCTTCGCTGATGCCAAGGTCGTGTTGATTGGCGAGGCCAGCCACGGCACCCATGAATTCTATCGGACCCGTGCCGCCATTACCCGACACCTGATAGAGCGTCACGGCTTCAATAGCGT
>NZ_JABAEE010000058.1:0-45209 GCF_023701885.1 Pseudomonas sp. CG7
CTGCTGCAAGAGCGCCAGCCCAACGGTATAACCACGGACTACGAATACTACCCGGTCGACGGCTACGTCGATGACGATGGAGACGTGCATTGCCCCGCCGACCCGCACGGTTTCGTGCGCAATCTGCGTTGCCAAACGGTGCACCCGGCCGAAGGGCACGAGGGTCAGGCGCCGGTCTTGCGCACTCGGTATCGCTATATGGAACTGTCGCCGCTGGACAATAGCCTGCCTGAGGGCAGTTTGCTCATGGCCAGTGAAGTGCTGCTTGAGGTTCGGGGGGATGGGGAAACAGAACAGCACAGGAGTCTCTTCGAGTACATCGACCACCCCACCGATGCCTTTCGGCACGGCAGGCCCCTGCAACACGTTGAATTGAAGAATGGCAACGCCACGACCACGGATTTTTGCTATGAAAAGATAGACGGGGAGGCGGGTGCCGAGACCGTGTTGCAGACCCTGGAAACCCTGACGGGCTTCGACCATGGCGAGCCGGATCGAAATGGCAAAGCCCGAAATGTGCAAAAAATAATCACCCGGCAGCATTCAGTGCTTCATGGCCAGGTGCTGCTCAGCCAGGACGACAATGATGTCGTGATCCGCACCACCTACGATGCGCTCCAGCGAGTGACCAGTGAAACCGTGGCGCCGGAAACCGAGTTCGAAGCCACGCGCCACTACACCTATGTCTTGACGTCCCTGGATGGGCAACAAGCGATGCAACAGCTTATCGACGTCAAGGGGGTGCGGACGCGCAGTTTCTTCGATGGACTAAACCGGGTGGTCCTGGAAGATCGCCAAGACGTGGACGACGACCCGGTAGGCAAGCCATGGCGGCCTGTATATTCGGCTCGATACGATGTGTTTGAGAACCTGGTCGAAGAAACCGAATTTGATTGGTTGGAAACACAATTACTGCCATTGGCCAGCGTCTACGAATTTGATGATTGGGGCCAGCAGTCCTGCGTGACCGGTCCGGACGGTGTCAAAACGTTCGAAATCACCGACCCGATCGGTGACAGGGTTGTGCCGATCGTACGTGCCTGGCGTCAGAGCTCCAGTGATGAGCTCTTGCACACGGGCGTGGAGACAACGTGGTTAGGTAAGTTCGAAAAACCGGAACGCATCGAGCGTCATGATCTGGCGGGACAACTGATCAGTGTGCACCGTTATGTTTACGACGGTCTCGGGCGTACGGTACGAGAGACTGACGCGCGCGATGCGATCACCGAGTATCGCTACGATGCCTATGACCGCATGACAGTGACCGTGCTGCCCGATAACGCACAGATCGTACGTGCATATGCTGAACACAGCAGCGAGGATCTGCCAACGAAGATCAGTGTCGATGGCGTGGTATTGGGTGAGCAGCGTTTCGATGGGCTCGACCGTATGACGCTGTCCAATACCGGTGGCCGTGTACGTCACATGATTTATGAGCCTGGCCAGGCCCAACCCGCTTCGGTACTCACTGCCTCGGGGCAGGAAGTAGTTTACGAATATGTGCCGTCATTAGGTGAGGAGCCCACACGGCGGCGTTTGCCGGGCGGTGACTCCAGCTACAGCTATGACAAGCTTACCGCTCGTTTACTCGATTGCCAGGAAGGCGATCAGCAACTGGTTCGGGAGTACTACAGCACCGGAGAGCTGAGAAGCGAGACGCGCCGCGAAAACGACCGTCAATACCAGATGGGATATGTCTACAGTTTTCGCGGGCGGCTGTTGCGCTATACCGATGTCCTGGGTCAGACCCAAAGCTATGACTATGACAACGCTGGACGCCTGAGATCGACCCGACTTGGCACTACCGTGTCGCAATTTACTTACGATGATCTGGGGCAGACCTGCGTCATTGAAACCCATGATGGGGTACAGATGTTGTGGTTGCGTATTGGCCTGACATATGACGCGCTTGGCCGCGAGATCTTGCGCACGTTCGACCGGGCGGGCTGGCAGCAGCAATTGATGCAGGCGTACAACGCCGTGGATGCCCTGGAACATAAATGTCTGAGCGAGGGTGGCGAGATTTTGCGTGACGAGCGTTATGAATACGATCTACGGGGGCGTTTGACGAACTACTTCTGCACAGGGCCCCTGTCTCCAATCGACCCTTATGGTAAGGCGATCAGAGCGCAGACATTCAGATTCGACGCACTGGATAACCTGACGCGTGTGCTGACCGACTTCCCAGAGGGGCGCAACGACGCTCACTATTTTTTCGAGGGCGAGGATCCGACACAGCTGAGCAGGGTGACCAACACGCATGCTGACTATCCTCGGCAAATCCAACTTGAATACGATGCCGATGGCAACATGACGCAGGATGAGTTGGCGCGCACGCTGGATTACGACGCGCTGGGGAGACTGATGACGGTTAGTGAGGGCGCCAGCGTTCGGGCCGGTGCCTAAGGTTGAGCGACCCTCTGCTCGTTCGGCACACCGCTGGATTGGGCATGACCGCCATGCTGGGTCAACGATGGCGGTCTCTTGAAGCTTGAGGGATTGCGAGGAGGAGGGTTACTTAATGAGTGGCTTATTGATCAAACCCAGTTCCAGCGCCTTGAACGCCGCCGTCCAGCGCGAATTCACACCAAACTTTCGCCGGATATTGCCAAAGTGATAGTTCACGCCGGCTTCGCTGCAGTTGATGATTTGGCTGATCTCCCAGGAAGACTTTCCGGCGGCGCTCCACTGTAGAACCTCTGTTTCCTTGCGGGTGAGTTTGACCGCTGTCGGTTGTTGCGAATCTTCGGACTGGAAATTGCCTTGGGCAGGTGCGGGATGGGTGCTGATTGGGTCGGTGCGATACATGATGAACACTCCCATTTAACGAAAATGGCATGGGGCGGCGAAGTCTCCCTACTTCTTGGCGTGGCTCGCACGACCCTGATTCAGACCTTGGGGGCTGTAGGAACGGTTTCGTTATAGCTCGATTCAAACCACTTGAAACCTGTCAGACATGACAGGTGGTGGATGCGAAATGATGAATGGTTGAAAGGCTGTCATACCGAAACTATTGATATCTTTGGTATTTTTTAAAATTTGGTTGATTCACTGTGGTAAGGGGATTCGCTAGATCCCTCAGCCCAGGTTTAATATTTCTCCATTTAAATTTGCATTCAATCAATCCCGGGTATATACACGCACCATGCTTCCTTCCCAATGTCTGTGCATCAACCTGCGTCGCGCCGCCCGTGGCGTCAGCAGGTACTACGACGGCGCTCTCGATGGCTTCGGGATCAACGTTGCCCAGTATTCCTTGCTCAATAACCTGGCGCGCCTGGACCAGCCGAGCATCTCATCCCTGGCCGAGGCCATGGGGTTGGACCGCAGCACCCTCGGACGCAACCTGAGGGTGCTGGAAGGCGAGGGGCTGGTGAAGCTGGCTGAGGGCGACGATTTGCGTAATCGCATCGTTGTGCTCACCGAGGCGGGGCAGGCCCGGTTGACGGCGGCATTGCCGGCCTGGGAAGCGGCGCAACAGAAACTGATCGATAAGCTGGGTGCCGAAAAACGTGCGACCTTGCTGGCCTTGCTGGATGAACTGGCGTGAAGCCGGTTCGTCCGATGATAAGTGGGTATATACCCGCGACCGGAGAATAAGAATGACATCGATGTGGCGTACCTGTGGTTGGGTCCTGGTGGGCAGCGCGCTGATCCTGGCGTTGTCACTGGGGGTGCGGCATGGCTTCGGGCTGTTCCTGGCGCCCATGAGTGCCGAGTTCGGCTGGGGCCGTGAGGTGTTCGCCTTCGCCATTGCCTTGCAGAACCTGATCTGGGGCCTGGCGCAGCCTTTCACCGGCGCCTTGGCCGACCGCTTCGGCGCGGCGAAAGTGGTGCTCATCGGCGGGGTTCTTTATGCCGTCGGCTTGGCGTTCATGGGCATGGCCGACTCGCCATGGTCCTTGTCGCTGAGTGCGGGGCTGTTGATTGGCATCGGCCTGTCGGGCACGTCTTTCTCGGTGATCCTGGGCGTGGTCGGACGGGCCGTGCCGCCGGAAAAACGCAGCATGGGCATGGGCATCGCCAGTGCTGCCGGTTCCTTCGGCCAGTTCGCCATGCTGCCGGGTACGTTGGGGTTGATCGGCTGGCTCGGTTGGTCGGCGGCGCTGCTGGCGCTGGGGTTGCTGGTGGCGTTGATCGTGCCACTGGTGAGCATGCTCAAGGATTCGCCGTTGCCGGTGGCCGGCCATGAACAAACCCTGGCCGAAGCCTTGCGCGAAGCGTGCAGCCATTCCGGGTTCTGGCTGCTGGCGGTGGGCTTCTTTGTCTGCGGTTTCCAGGTGGTGTTCATCGGCGTGCATCTGCCGGCGTACCTGGTGGACCAACACCTGCCCGCCAGCGTCGGTACCACCGTGTTGGCCCTGGTCGGGTTGTTCAATATTTTCGGCACCTATACCGCCGGCTGGCTGGGCGGGCGCATGTCCAAGCCGCGCCTGCTGACCGGGTTGTACCTGATGCGGGCGGTGGTGATCGGTTTGTTCCTGTGGCTGCCGGTAACGACCACCACGGCGTACCTGTTCGGCATGGCGATGGGCTTTCTGTGGCTGTCGACGGTGCCGTTGACCAATGGCACGGTGGCGACGTTGTTTGGTGTACGAAATCTCTCGATGTTGGGTGGGATCGTGTTCCTGTTCCACCAGTTGGGCTCGTTCCTCGGTGGGTGGCTGGGCGGGGTGGAGTATGACCGCACCGGCAGCTACGACTTGATCTGGCAGGTGTCGATCCTGCTCAGCCTGTTGGCGGCGGCGTTGAACTGGCCGGTGCGTGAGCGGCCAGTGGCGCGCTTGCAAGTCCAGGTCGGTGCGGCATGAGTCGCGTCGGCCCGTGGTTGATCGCTGTCGGTGCCGGCCTGCTGCTGGCGTTTGCCTGGTGGGGTTGGCATCAGGGCGGCTTGGCGTTGATGCAACTGGGCATGGGCACGTGCTGAACAATGGACGGCATCGGACGCGGCGAGTAACGTCGTGGTCTGACACGTTTTTAAGGACATACCGACATGTTGATGCGCTGGTTTGCTGTTCCCGCCCTGTTGCTGGCTGTGACCGGGCAAGTCTGGGCCGCCGACTGCCCGCCGTTGCTGGAGGGTGCGTTGCCCAAGCTGCGGGCCAAGGAAACCGTCGACTTATGCCAGCGCTTCGCCGGCAAGCCCCTGGTGGTGGTCAACACTGCCAGCTTCTGTGGGTTCGCCCCGCAATTCAAAGGCCTTGAGGCGCTCAACCAGCGCTACAAGGACCAAGGCTTGCAAGTGCTGGGCGTGCCGTCCAATGATTTCAAGCAGGAAGCCAAGGACGGGGCAGAAACCGCCAAGGTCTGCTACGTCAATTACGGCGTGACCTTTACCATGACCGAACCACAACCGGTGCGTGGTGCGGATGCGATACCGCTGTTCAAGCACCTGGCTGATCAATCCGCCGCGCCGAAGTGGAATTTCTACAAGTACGTGGTGGACCGCCAGGGTAAAGTCGTTGGCAGTTTTTCCAGTCGGATCAAGCCTGACGATCCGGATTTCATCAAGGCTGTGGAGACGGCCATCGCCTCAAAACCCTGATTGCCCGTCACGAAAAAGCCCCGCTTCCTTGCAGAGAGCGGGGCTTTTTTTGCTTCAGGTGGCGAGAGGTTCAGTTTCGCCGTGAAACATTAGAAGCGGTAGGTTGCACCCACACCGAAACCGTTGGCGCTGTTTTCGTATTTGGCGTTGTAGGACTGGCCGAGGGCGTTGTCGCCGCTGACGTTGACTTTTTCTTCCTTGAGGTAGGAATAAGCGACGTCGATGGTCAGGTCATCGGTCGGGCTCCAACCGGCGCCCAGGCTGAAGATGGTCCGGTCGCCGGTCGGGATGCGTGGCGAGCGGTCGGTGTTGTTGGTCGGCGCCTGGTCGAAGGTCAGGCCGGTACGCAGTACCCACTGCTTGTTCAACTGGTAGGAGGTCCCGATGGCGTAGGCCCAGGTGTCGTGCCAGTTCTGTTCTTCAGTAATGGAGCTGAAGAACCCCGGCGCGAAAGCGCCACCCGTCGCTGGCGTCACACCGTCATTGTTCACGGTGATTTCTTTCAGGCGGCTCCAACGCGTCCAGGTGCTGCCCGCGTAGACGGTCCAGGCATCGTTGATTTGCTGCGTGACCGAAAAGTCCACCGATTCAGGCGTCGTGATGTCCAGCGAAGCATCGTAGCGCGCGCCGTTCAGCAGGCTGGGAGGCGTGCCCGCCCCAGGGCTGATTTCGGTGTGGCCTTCGAGCTTGTACTTGACCTTGGAGTGGTAGGTCAGGCCAACACGGGTGGTATCGGTCGCCTGGACCAGCAAGCCGATGTTGTAGCCATAGCCGATGTCGTCACCCTTGATCTTCACACTACCGTCATTCGGCGACAGCGGCGAGGTCAAATCCGATTCCAGGGAGCCGGAAATACGGTTGATGGTCGGGCCGAAACCGATCGAGACCTTGTCGTTGAAGGCATAGCTGACGGTTGGCTGGAAAGTGACGACCTTCACTTCGCTCTTGCTGCCGAAGTTACGGCCTTGGAAGCCATTTTCATAATCGGTGATCAAGCCGAACGGTGCATAGACACCCAAGCCGAAAGCCCACTGATCATCGATAGGCTTGACGTAGTAACCCATCGGAACGCCAGTGAGCGGAACCATGTCGCCCTTGTTGGTACCGGACTGGGTGCCGCTGGCATCGTCGATGTCGGTCGAGGCATCAATGGCGGCGAAACCACCAGTGACTTGCTGGCGCTTGAGGCGCGACATGCCGGCAGGGTTGCCGAACACGGTGCTGGCGTCATCGGCAGAAGAAGAACGTCCTGCGAAACCAGTGCCCATGCCACTGATGCTTTGTTCGTTCAAGGCAAAGCCACTGGCGAAAAGTTGCGTGGATGCCAAGGTAACGGCAAGGCCAAGTGTGGTTTTGAGCATCATTTTTTTCATTGTTAGAACTCCTGGTGATCACCGGGGCGAAAATTACCAACATTTTCGTTCAAGCGCTATAGCCTGGATGGCTTGATTTAGAGCGGTTTTGTAGGACAATCCGACCAGATTCGCGACCGTTGTGGGAAGTTTCCAAATTTCCCGTCAGCAAGCGACCTGATTCAGCGGTGAAATACAGCTTCGCCAAGCGCAGGTGAAATCTCGCAGGCGCCCTTGGGGATGAAAGGTCTGGCGCCAGATGCGAGCCATGCCCAGCAGGTCATCGGCGTCGGGAAGCGCGGTGTTCTGTTCCTCCACCAACAGCCAGGCGATGGCGGTGGCGTAGCGCAGGTTGACGGTCAATTCCAGGTGCGGGCCGCTGAGAAAGGCGTGCTGGCTGGCCAGGCCGCGCACCAGGCTGGCCCGTTCCGGATCCCGCGCCAGGTAATGGTCCCAAAGGGCTTGGTGTCGGGGCTCTGTGATGCGATACAGGCCATGTCCGCGGCGATCATGCAGGGCTGAACCCAGGGCAGATTGGCTGGCGGCAATACCCAGCAACAAGGATTCCGCGGTTGCGCTGTGACACTCCAGGTAGAGGAGTGTCGGGCGGATCACATATCGACACAGTTCGCTGGCAGCGATACCCATAAAACCCTCGTGATGTGAGGTGGGCGGAGCCTGAGGAGTGTGGGCTTGGCAGCAGTGGATCGGTCCAGGCTCCGCCAGAAGCGGATCATGCCGCTTGACTTGAAGTGTAGTGTCATATTCCCGCTGTAAAGGACTGTTTTTAAAACATCTTCGGCGAACGGTTATAACTGTTATATCCCTTGGTGCTTACGCCGTTTCGCTTTATCGAGAAATTTCGGGCAATAAAAAGCCCCGCTTCATGGGCGGGGCCTTGGGGGTTTCAGCCTTTCTGCGTCTCAGGCAACCAGTGCCTGACGGGTACGCTCGATCACGGCCTGCAGCGGTTCGGCGCTGGAGTACTGGTCGGGGTACAGGCGTTCGCTGTGACGGGCGATGCCGTGTTCGTTGACCAGCGTGAAGCTGAAGCAGCCTTTGCGAGCGGCCATGATCAGGCAGTTCATTGGAGCAAAAGCGTTGGTTAGGGTGCGGATGGCATCCTGTGTCTGGATTTGAGTAGACATGTTATGGGTGTTCCTACAAATGACACGGTTAAGAACCGTGCAACGTTAAAACGTTCCAGTAACGTCGACCACCATTGGTCGAACGAAGAACCCGACTGGAACAAAGCAGCCAGTTTGAGCGCTATATAAAGTGCGCGCTTGGGCTGGCAGGTAGGTACTTAGGAGGGCAGGCAACACATCGAGGGCAAAGGTTCTGGGCCCGGGGTGAAGATCCTGATCAATTTTGCAGGTTGGTTCGGTCAGAGTAATGAGCCTGGCAACACCCTTCGCATTCGATCGAAGGCTGTGTTGGCGCAAGGTTTACCTGGAAACCATCGAGGGGGTCGGTCTCCTTTTTTCGGTGAGCGTCCTTTGGAGGATGGCTGACCGCGGAGATGTGTTCGACCCGGAATTGACTTTCAGCTTGGTACTAACGCCGCGGATACTAACGGATCGATCCCATGAAGGGAAGAGGGGT
The DNA here is from genome assembly GCF_023701885.1 of Pseudomonas sp. CG7. Lineage (NCBI taxonomy): Bacteria > Pseudomonadati > Pseudomonadota > Gammaproteobacteria > Pseudomonadales > Pseudomonadaceae > Pseudomonas > Pseudomonas sp. CG7. The sequence goes on from NZ_JABAEE010000058.1 coordinate 8,503, forward strand.
GGTTGAAAAATATTCAAATTAGCCCTGGCAGCAAGTCGGGTATGGCCTGTGGCGAGGGAGCTTGCTCCCGCTGGGCTGCGCAGCGGCCCCAAAAGAAAGGGCCGCTGCGCGCTGGAGCGCCCGCCCGGCCCAGCGGGAGCAAGCTCCCTCGCCACGGTGTGGTTTTTCGAAGGACGAAGGAGTAGCACAGGATCCCAACGGCAGTTGCTGCGGTTACGTTACCCACGCGTAACCCATGGCCTCAGGTTATCCCCAGCTTCATACCGCCAGATGCGCCAAAAAATCGCAGCGTTATAACCCGTTCAGCTGTTACTTGTGCACACTCGCCGCACCACTTGTCACCTTACTGTCATGTCGAAACAATCCGGGGTGGGTGCCTGTATCCAAAATTTAAGTCAATGAAAAACATCGCTTTTTTTTACTGGTGAAAAAATCGTCAGTTTGAGCCCAGGCCCCGTTCCACAGGGCTTTGCGCGAGTTCAGGGTGGGTTGTCCACTGACTTATCCACAGCTTCTGTGGATTGTCCCAAGCGCTTGCTCTAGCACGGGCGTGCCGGTTTTTTTTCGGCTTTACCCGTACGAAAAAAGGAGTAAAGTGGCGCGCCTTCCGATCTGTCCCACAGTGTTTATGAAGTTTCGCTCAGTATCAAATCCTGTTACTTCCGCACCCTCTGGTGTTACCCCACCCAAGCGTATGTCGATGCGGGTGGCTGAGTGGCTGCTCGACAGCCCGCGGCTCGGGGACAGCCCCAGCGTCAAGCACCTCGCCGGTCGTTTGCTCAAGCAACCGGCCCGTGAAGGCGTGGTGGCTGCGCAAAGTCGTCTCGGGCAGTTGATGTGCCGTGAATGCGGCAACGCTCGGGATCGACGCATCGGCCACGACCTGCTGCGCCAGGCCGCCCGGGCCGGCGATGATCGTGCCCGCCGGGCCCTCGGTGAAATCGAAGACTGAAATCGCAGACTGCGCTGGGCAACCCCCAGCCGCTTGGTTAACCTTCGGGCTTTATTTGATCGGCAGGAATTGTCATGGCTATGGATTTGACCAGCCTGTTGTTTGGCCTGGCAGGCGCCGCGGTGCCGTTGCTGGCACTGGCCTGGCACCTGCAACGCCAAGCCGCCACTGCCCAGACCGAATTGGCTCTGCTGGAAGAGCGCCTGGCCACGGCCCACATGGCCCACGATGGCCTCAACGCCCAGCTCGATGCCTGCCGCGACGAGATCAGCGACCTGAGCCAGGCCAACGCCGCCAAGCAAGCCGAGCTTGCCGCGGCCTGTCGCGAAGTCGATTTGCTGCAGATCGAGCGCGACAATGCGCGGGATGCGGCCCACGCCTGGAACCTTGAACGCGCCAACAAGGAAGCCGAGCTGCGTCGGCTCGATGCCCAGGCGGCGTCGTTGCAGGCCGAACTGCGCGAGCAACAGGAAAGTCATCAGCAACGCCTGGATGACCTGCAAGGTTCGCGAGATGAGCTGCGGGCACAGTTCGCCGAGCTTGCTGGAAAGATCTTCGATGAACGTGAGCAACGCTTCGCCGAAACCAGCCAGCAACGCCTGGGCCAGTTGCTCGATCCGCTGAAAGAGCGCATCCAGTCCTTCGAAAAACGCGTTGAAGAAAGTTATCAGGCCGAGGCCCGGGAGCGTGTCTCCCTGGGCAAGGAACTGGAACGCCTGCAACAACTCAACCTGCGCCTGAGCGACGAGGCCACCAACCTCACCCGCGCGCTCAAGGGCCAGAAAACCCAGGGCAACTGGGGCGAACTGATCCTGGAGCGGGTGCTTGAACATGCCGGCCTGGAGAAGGGCCGCGAATATCAGACCCAAGTCAGCCTCAAGGGTCCGGACGGTGAGCGTTTCCAGCCGGACGTGTTGATTTACCTGCCGGGCGACAAGCAAGTGGTGGTCGATTCCAAGGTCAGCCTCACGGCCTACCAGCAGTACGTGGCGGCCGAAGATGCCGCCATCGGCCAACTCGCCCTCAAGCAACATGTGCTGTCGTTGCGAACTCACGTCAAAGGCTTGGCCGGCAAGGACTACAAGCGCCTGGACGGTTTGCACAGCCTGGATTTCGTGTTGCTGTTCGTGCCGATCGAAGCGGCGTTTTCCGCCGCCCTGCAAGCCGAGCCGAACCTGTTCCAGGAAGCCTTCGACCGCAACATCGTGATCGTCAGCCCGACCACGCTGCTGGCGACACTACGGGTGATCGACAGCTTGTGGAAGCAGGAACGCCAGAGCCAGAACGCCCGGGAAATCGCCGAGCGGGCCGGGTGGCTGTATGACAAATTCGTTTTGTTTATCCAGGATCTGGACGAGATCGGCAGTCGCTTGCAGCAGTTGGACAAAGCCTACAGCGCAGCGCGCAACAAACTGACGGAAGGGCGCGGCAACCTGGTCAGCCGCAGCGAACAACTCAAGCTGCTTGGCGCCCGGGCCAGCAAGAGCTTGCCCAGCGAACTGCTCGAACGGGCGATGACCGATGCGGATGGGCTGCCGGAGTTGCCGGAAGAAGCCAGCGAGAAAACCCAGGGCTGAAGCGAACCCAAAGCTGAAGCCGCCCTCGGGCTGAATCAGATCTCAAGGCAAAAACAGCACCCTGTGGCGAGGGAGCTTGCTCCCGCTGGGCTGCGCAGCGGCCCTCTTTCTTGTGAGTGCTGCGCACTCAAGCGGGAGCAAGCTCCCTCGCCATAGGAGCTATCATTTGCCGAAGTTACAACGGCAAATGCCGACTCAACAACGCCCGCAACGCCGCCGGCTTCACCGGCTTGGCCAGGTAATCCAGGCCTGCCGCATGCACCAGTGCCACCGTCTCGGGCCGACCATCGGCGCTGATCACCACGCCCGGCACCGGTTCTTCCATGCGCCTGCGCAACCAGGCCATCAGTTCGGTGCCGGTCTCGCCGTCGTCCAGATGAAAGTCCACCAGCGCCAGTTGCGGTCGGCCGCCCTGGGCCAGCCAACGCTCGCATTCCTCGCGGTTGCGCGCCGTCCACACCTGGCAACCCCAGCGCGTCAGCAGGCTATTCATGCCGATCAGGATGCTGTCTTCGTTATCGACGCACAGCACCTGCGCGCCGCTTGGCAAATGACCGTTGGGCTCGGTCACGGCGCTAGGTGCGACAGTTTGCGTCTGGGCCAAGGGAACGCTGACACTAAACACGCTGCCACGCCCCGGCCAGGAGCGCACCTGCAGGCTATGGTCCAGCACGCGACAGAGCCCGTCGGCGATGGCCAGGCCCAGCCCCAGGCCTTTTTCGGCGCGGGTCTGGTGGCTGTCCAGGCGCTTGAACTCTTCGAATATGACCTGCAGCTTGTCCTCGGCGATGCCCGGCCCGCGATCCCAGACCTCCAGGCACAACTCGCCGTTGCGCCGGCGCACGCCCAGCAACACCGGCCCCTTGGCGTAGCGGAACGCGTTGGTCAAGAAGTTCTGCAAAATACGTCGCAGCAGCTTGATATCGCTGTCCACGCGCAGGGATGAGCCGCGAACCCGGAACTTCAAGCCTTGCTCCTGGGCCAGCGCCGTGAACTCTGCACCGAGGGTGTCGAACAGGTCGTTGAGGGCGAAGGGCTTGCGGTCGGGGTTGATCTTGCCGTTTACCAGGCGGGAGATATCCAGCAGGTCGGTGATCAGGTCTTCCGCCGAGCGCTGCGAACTGTCCAAGTGGTGCACCAGTTGCCGGGCCTCGCTCGGCAACGCGTTGTGCTGATGGGACAACGCTGCGGAGAACAGGCGCGCGGCGTTGAGCGGTTGCATCAGGTCGTGGCTGACCGCGGCCAGGAACCGGGGCTTGGACTGGTAAGCCGCTTCGGCGGTGCCCTTGGCGTCGGTCAGGGCCAGGTTCAGTTGGGACAATTCCCGCGTGCGTTCGGCCACCCGTTGCTCCAGCCCCTCGTTGGCTTCCGTCAACGCCTGCGCGGCCTCGCGGAAGGCGGTGATGTCGGTGAAGCTCATGACGAAACCACCACCGGGCATGGGGTTGCCGATCAGCTCGATGACCCGGCCGTTGGGGAACAGTCGCTCGGAGGTATGGGCGCGGCCCTGGCGCATCCAGTGCAGGCGCCTGGCGACGTGGACTTCCGCCTCGCCCGGCCCACAGAGGCCACGTTCGGCGTTGTAGCGGATGATGTCGGCAATGGGCCGGCCGACACTGATCAAGCCATCCGGGTAGTTGAACAGTTCCAGGTAGCGACGATTCCACGCCACCAGCCTAAGGGATTGGTCGACCACGCTGATGCCCTGGCTGATGTTTTCGATGGCGCCTTGCAGCAGTGCGCGGTTGAACTGCAGCACTTCCGACGCTTCGTCCGCGATCCGGACCACGTCTTCAAGCTGCATTTCCCGACCTTCGATAGCGGCTTTTACCACGGCGCGTGTCGAAGAGGCGCCGAGTACACCGGCCAGCAGGCGTTCGGTGTGGGCGATCCATTCGCTGTCGGCGTTCTGGTTCGGGTTGAAGCCTTTGCCTTGGCGGTAGGCAAAGCGGATGAAACTCTGCCGCGCGCGTTCTTCACCGACGAAACGCGCGGCCAGTTGCAACAGGTCTTCGATGTGCACCGCCAGCATCGAGCGGGGGTTGGGACGGGCGCTGATTTCCTGGCCGATGAAGCGCCCGGCCTGCCAGTGCTCCGAGACGCGTGTACGCGACAGCACGGACACCCAGGCAAACAGCGTGAAGTTGCCGGCCAGGGACAGGACCACTCCTTGGGTCAGCGGGGTAATCGGCAGGTTCAGCGGATTGCCGTGCAACCAGGCCAGGCCCGGGAAGGTGCTGAGCGACCAGCCGAGGCTGTGGGCGGCGATCGGCAGGACCAAGGTGTAGAACCACAGGAAGATCCCCGTGGCGAGGCCGGCGAATACGCCGCGGCGGTTGGCCTGTTTCCAGTACAGCGCACCGAGCATGGCTGGGGCCAGTTGGGTCACGGCGGCGAAGGCGATCTGGCCGATGGTCGCTAGGCTCGCCGTCGAACCCAGCAGACGGTAACTGACGTAGGCCAGCAACAGGATCACCACGATGCTCACTCGGCGCACCGAGAGCATCCACTGGCGGAACACCTCGAAAGGGCGTTCGGCGGCGTTGCGGCGCAGCAGCCACGGCAACAACATGTCGTTGGAAACCATGGTCGACCGCGCCACGCTGGCGACGATCACCATGCCGGTGGCCGCCGAGGCGCCGCCGATGAACGCCAGCACGGCCAGGGCCGGGTGGGCCTGGGCCAGCGGCAGGCTGTTGACGAACGAGTCCGGCAGCACCGAGCTGGGCAGCATCATTTGCCCGGCGAGAGCGATGGGCACCACGAACAGCGCGGCCAGGGCCAGGTAGGCGGGAAACACCCATTTGGCCAGGCGCAGGTCCTGGGGCTCGATGTTTTCCACCACGGTCACGTGGAACTGCCGTGGCAAGCAGATGATCGCCATCATCGCCACCCCGGTCTGCACCACCATGGACGGCCAGTTGATGGTTTCTTTCCAGTATTGCTCCAGGCGTGGGGCGAGCATCGCCTGATTGAAAAGGTCGTCGAAGCCGTCATACAGGCCGTACGTGACGAACGCACCGACGGCCAGGAAGGCGAACAGCTTGACCAGGGATTCGAAGGCGATCGCCAGCACCATGCCGCGGTGGTGTTCGGTGGCGTCCAGGTTGCGGGTACCGAACACGATGGTGAACAGCGCCAGGATCAGCGAGACGATCAGCGCGGTGTCCTGGGCGCGCGTGCCCATGGCATCGGCGCCGGCGCCGATCAACAGGTTCACCCCGAGCACGATGCCCTTGAGCTGCAAGGCGATGTACGGCAGCACGCCGACCAGGCAGATCAACGCGACCACCACCGCCAGGGATTGGGATTTGCCGTAGCGGGCGGCAATGAAGTCGGCGATGGAGGTGATGTTCTCCTGCTTGCTGATCATCACCATTTTCTGCAGCACCCACGGCGCGAACACCAGCAGCAGGATCGGCCCGAGGTAGATCGGCAGGAATGACCAGAGCTGTTCGGCGGCCTGGCCCACGGCGCCAAAGAACGTCCAACTGGTGCAATAGACCGCCAGCGACAGGCTGTAGACCCAGGCCCGCACCCGTGGCGGCAGCGGCGTGCTGCGCCGGTCGCCGTAGAAGGCGATGGCGAACATGATGGCCATATAGGCCAGGGCGACAACGGCGATCAGCCCGCTGGACAACGACATGGAAACTCCCCGACAAAGACACCGGGGCTTGAGCCCGGCAGGACAGTCTCGCATGCCCGCTCGGGTTCGTCAGTGTCGACCAAGGTCGAGGCGTGGTGGGGGTGTCGCAGGTGGGGGAGTACTCGGGTTATTGGGTGTTCTTTCGGGCCTCTTCGCGAGCAGGCTCGCTCCCACATTGGGTCTGTGGTGGATACAAATCTTATGTCCACTGGAGAACCCATGTGGGAGCGAGCCTGCTCGCGAAAGCGCTGGGTCAGCTTGCATCGATGTTGAATGTGCCACCGCCTTCGCGAGCAAGCTCGCCCACAGGGTTTTGTGGTGAACGCAGATATTGCTGACACCGCAAGCCCACTGTGGGAGCGGGCTTGCTCGCGAAGGCGGTGTACCTGTCACTGGGATGCTGGATGTACCGCCGCCATCGCGAGCAAGCTCGGCTCCCACAGGGTTTTGTGGTGAACGCAGATATGGCTGACACCACAAGTCCACTGTGGGAGCTTGCTCGCGATGGCGACCTTACTGACCCAACGCAATATCCACCAGCCGATACAACTCCCCAACCTCCAGCGGCGCGTTAGCAAAGAGAATGCGGATCACCGTCGGCGCCAGCACCCCATTGATCAGCCGCTCGACTGCGTCAGTCGGTGAAACCAGTCAGCGATGGCGTTCGGCCTTGAAACCCGGCATGCAGGAGCCGCCGGCAGTGGGTTAGTCTTGGCACCTCAACCTTCTTACGGCCGGATCCCTTGAAAATCATTCGCAGCAAGTCCTTCACCGGTGACCGTGCCTGGGCGGCGCTCGATATCGCCAACATGAACGGCATCACCACGCGCCTGCACTGGACCGATCAGCCGTACAAATGGCACGTCAACGACGGCCAGGAAGTTTTCGTGGTGCTCGATGGGCAAGTGCGGATGTGCTATCGGGAAGAGGGTGTCGAAAAGGCGACCCTGCTGGACGTTGGGGACATTTTCTACGCCTCGGTGGGCACCGAACATGTCGCCAAGCCTTTGGGCGAAGCGAGAATCCTGGTGATCGAAACCGAGGGCAGCGTCTGACGCTTATCTGTAAAACAGATTACATATAGAGAAATTACCCGTTATATGGATATTCGATCCAGCCCTAGCATGGCTCCACCTCATCCGGGGACAGGAGTTCGCCATGACATGCTATGCCGCCAAAAACCGCTTGCGCCCGTTGAGCCATTTGCCCAGGCCGCTGGAAGCCATTCGCCAATTCACACCTAACTGGTTCGCCGTGACCATGGGCACCGGTGTGCTGGCGCTGGCCTTGGCGCAATGGCCGGCGCAGATGCCGGGCCTGCGCGCCTTGGGCGAAGGGTTGTGGTTGTTCAACACGCTGTTGTTCGTGGTGTTCGCCCTCATGTACACGGCCCGTTGGGTGCTGTTCTTCGACGAAGCGCGACGGATTGTCGGCCATTCGACGGTCTCGATGTTTTTCGGCACCATTCCCATGGGGCTGGCGCCCATCATCAACGGCTTTCTGGTCCTTGGGCTGCCGCGCTGGGGGGAGGGCGTGGCCATGTCGCTGGCCTGTGGCGTGCTGATCCCCTTCTTGATGTTCACCCGCCAGGAACACCGGATCGACCAGATGACCGCCGTGTGGTTGTTGCCGGTGGTGGCCGCCGAAGTCGCGGCGGCCAGCGGCGGGCTGTTGGCGCCGCATCTGGCCGACGTCCATGGGCAACTGGTCATGCTGGTGACCAGTTACGTGCTCTGGGCCTTTTCCCTGCCCGTGGCGTTCAGCATCCTGACGATTCTGCTGTTGCGCATGGCCCTGCACAAACTGCCTCACGAGAACATGGCCGCCTCGAGCTGGCTGGCCCTCGGCCCGATTGGCACCGGTGCCTTGGGCATGTTGCTGCTGGGCAACGATGCCCCGCTGATTTTTGCCGCCAATGGCCTGCCCGGCGTGGGCGACATCGCCGCCGGCTTGGGCCTGGTGGCTGGCATCACGCTGTGGGGCCTGGGGTTGTGGTGGATGTTGATGGCGCTGCTGATCACCGCGCGCTATTTGCGCGAAGGCATTCCCTTCAACCTAGGCGGGTGGGGCTTTACCTTTCCCCTGGGCGTGTACGCGCTAACGACACTGAAGCTTTCCGAGCTGCTGGGCCTGGGTTTCTTCGGCGTGTTCGGTGCTGTGCTGGTGGCCATGCTGGTGGTGATGTGGCTGATCGTTGGGCGGCGCACGGTGCTGGGTGCCTGGCACGGTGAGCTGTTTGTGTCGCCCTGCATTGCAGGGCTGGCGAAATAATCGCTAAAGACAGGTAATGTGTGGCCTGGATCGAAAAACGTTCATTCCAATAAGCGTCCACGCCACTCAGGAACATGGAAGATGAGTCACCCTTCGCAGTTCACCTTGCTTCGCACGCGGCGTTTTCTGCCGTTCTTCATCACGCAGTCCTTGGGCGCGTTCAACGACAACATTTTCAAGCAGTCGCTGATCCTCGCCATCCTCTACAAATTGACCATCGAAGGCGACCGCTCGATCTGGGTCAACCTCTGCGCGCTGCTGTTCATCCTGCCATTCTTTCTGTTCTCGGCATTGGCGGGGCAGTTCGGGGAAAAATTCGCCAAGGACGCGTTGATTCGCCTGATCAAGCTTGGCGAAATCGCCATCATGGCGGTGGGCGCGGTGGGTTTCCTGTTCGATCACTTGTGGCTGATGCTGCTGGCGCTGTTCGCCATGGGCACGCATTCGGCGTTGTTCGGTCCGGTGAAGTATTCGATCTTGCCGCAGGCCTTGCGTGAAGATGAGTTGGTCGGCGGCAATGGCTTGGTGGAGATGGGCACGTTCCTGGCGATCCTGGCAGGCACCATTGGCGCCGGGATCATGATGTCCTCGGCGCATTACGCCCCGGTGGTGGCTAGCGCGATCATCGGCATCGCCGTGCTCGGTTACCTGGCCAGTCGCAGCATTCCGCGCGCGGCGGCGGCCTCGCCGCAAATGCGTCTGAACTGGAACATCTTCAGCCAATCCTGGGCCACCCTGAAATTGGGGTTGGGGCAAACCCCAGCGGTGTCCCGGTCGATTGTCGGCAACTCGTGGGTCTGGTTCGTCGGGGCGATTTACCTGACGCAGCTTCCCGCCTATGCCAAGGAGTGGATGCACGGCGACGAGACCGTGGTGACCTTGATCCTCACAGTGTTCTCGGTGGGGATCGCGTTGGGTTCGATGCTGTGTGAAAAGCTTTCCGGGCGCAAAGTCGAGATCGGCCTGGTGCCGTTCGGTTCGTTCGGTTTGACCGTGTTTGGCCTGCTGTTGTGGTGGCTTTCCGGTGGGATTCCCGCCAGCGTCGAGGGCCACGGTTGGCTGGAAGTGCTCGGGTTTGGCCATGCCTGGCTGGTGTTGATCGACATCCTCGGATTGGGCGTCTTTGGCGGTTTCTACATCGTGCCGCTGTATGCGCTGATCCAGTCGCGCACCGTGGAGAACGAGCGGGCGCGGGTGATTGCTGCCAACAATATCCTCAATGCGTTGTTCATGGTGGTCTCGGCGATTGTCTCCATCGTGTTGCTGAGCCTGGCCAAGCTGTCGATCCCGCAGCTGTTCCTGGTGGTGTCGTTGCTCAATATCGGCGTCAACGCCTACATCTTCAAGATTGTCCCCGAGTTCAGCATGCGTTTCATGATCTGGCTGCTGAGCCATTCCATGTACCGCGTGGAGCATCGCAACCTGGAGGCGATACCGGATGAAGGCGCAGCGCTGCTGGTCTGCAATCACGTGTCCTTCGTCGATGCCTTGCTGATTGGCGGCGCGGTGCGTCGGCCGATTCGCTTCGTGATGTACTACAAGATCTACAACCTGCCGGTGCTGAACTTCATCTTCCGCACCGCCGGCACGATCCCGATTGCCGGGCGCCAGGAAGATATCCATATCTATGAAAAAGCCTTCAAGCGAATTGCCCAATACTTGAAGGACGGCGAGCTGGTGTGCATTTTCCCTGAAGGAAAACTGACAGCAGACGGTGAGATCAATGAGTTCAAGAGTGGACTGACGCGCATCCTCCAGGAAACCCCGGTGCCAGTGATTCCCCTGGCGCTGCAGGGGTTGTGGGGCAGTTTCTTCAGTCGCGACCCGGCCAAGGGGCTGTTTCGCCGGTTCTGGTCGCGGGTGACGTTGGTGGCGGGTTCGGCGGTGGAAGTCGAGGCGGCAACGCCTTCGAGTTTGCAGGCGTTGGTGGGGGATTTGCGTGGGACTGTCAGGTAACTGCTGACTTTGAGGGCTCCTTCGCGAGCAAGCTCGCTCCCACATTGGACCGAATCGCCTAGGCTGCATGCGGTCAAAGTGTGGGAGCGAGCTTGCTCGCGATAGCGGCAGTGGCTAGGCGCTGACCTTGAGGCCGATCAATCCGGCGACAATCAACGCCACGCTGGCGAGGCGAACCAGCGCCATCGACTCACCAAACAAAATGATCCCGGCGATCACCGTGCCCACGGCACCGACCCCGGTCCAGATCGCATAGGCCGTCCCCAGCGGCAGTTCCTTCATCGCCAGGCCGAGCAGGCCGAGGCTGATCGCCATGGCGGCGATGGTCAATGCGGTGGGAAGAGGGCGGCTGAAACCGACGGTATATTTCAGGCCGACAGCCCAGCCGACTTCGAACAGGCCGGCAAAAAACAGAATGATCCAGGACATCACGCACCTCATCGATGGGTGGGGTCGTCCCCGGATAGTGAACTCTTTGGAGTTGCGGGGTCGTCCCCGCATTGGGCGCAAGAGTGCCCAATGCTGACTGTTTGGTCAAGTCGCTCGGTCAGTCTGCCGCTTGACGGTCAAGTAGCTCGCGGTCCTGTTTTTCGCTCATGCGCCGGAAGTACGTCGAGAGCAGGGCTCCGGAAATATTGTGCCAGACGCTGAACAGCGCACTGGGCACCGCCGCCAGCGGCGAAAAGTGCGCGCTCGCCAGCGCCGCGCCGAGGCCGGAGTTCTGCATGCCGACTTCCAATGAAAGGGTTTTGCGTTGGGCCAACGGCAAGCCGAACAAACGCCCGGTGAAGTACCCCAGCAGATAACCAAAGCTGTTGTGCAGCATCACAATGGCCATGATCAGCAGGCCGGATTCGGCGATCTTCGCCTGACTGGCCGCGACCACCGCCGCCACAATGATCACGATGCTCACCACGGATATCAGTGGCAGCACGTCTATGGCATGACGAACCCGGGCACCCAACAGGCGTTGGGCGACGATGCCCAGGGCGATCGGCACCAGCACGATTTGCAGGATCGACCAGAACACCGCCGAGCACGACACCGGCAACCAGGCCGAGGCCAGCAGCCAGATCAGCGCAGGGGTCAGCAGCGGAGCAAGCAGGGTGGTGATGGCGGAAATCGCCACGGCCAAGGCCAAATCACCGCGAGCCAGCCAGGCCATGACGTTGGACGATGTGCCGCTCGGGCAGCAACCCACCAGGATGACGCCGACGGCGATCTCCGGCGGCAGGCTGAATACTTGGCAAAGCAACCACGCCGTGCCGGGCATGATCACGAATTGGGCAACCACCCCCAGGGCTACACGTCCCGGATGGCGGGCGACTTCGGCAAAATCCTCCAGCTTCAATGCCAGGCCCATGCCGAACATCTCCAGGCCCAGTAGCGGCACGATTGCGACTTTCAGGCCGACGATCCATTGCGGTTGCAGGAAAGCCAGTACCGCGAAAAACAGTACCCAGTAAGCGAAGGTGTTGCCGACGAAGCGGCTTAATGCAGCCAATGCGCGCATGACCTGATCCTTATTATTAAGAACACCGAATACTAATGTGGGAGCGAGCTTGCTCGCGATAGCGGAGTGTCAGTCAACATCTTGGTGGCTGTCATACCGCTATCGCGAGCAAGCTCGCTCCCACAAGGGTAACCCGTTGCTTTTTTAGATCCCCTGGGGAATCTCTTCACCACCCAACGCTTCCACCAGCGCCGGCAAGAACTCGCCGAACGTCAGCATCATCAGCGTGAAGCTGGCGTCCAGTTGGCCGAGCGCTTCGTCGCCGCCGTCCTGCTCCGCCTGGTCCTGCAACAGGTCTTCGAACTTCAGGCGCTTGACCACCATCTTGTCGTCGAGCACGAAGGACAACTTGTCCTGCCAGGCCAGCGACAGTTGCGTCACCACCTTGCCGGTGTTCAGGTGCAGCTGGATTTCGTCGCTGGTCAGATCCTGGCGTTTGCAACGCACGATGCCGCCGTCTTCATGGGTGTCGCGCAGGTCGCATTCATCCAGCACGAAGAAGTCGTCCGCGGCTTTCTGGGTCTTGACCCAGTCGGGCATGGTGGCGGTCGGGGCCATCTTGACCGTCAGTGGGCGTACCGGCAGCGAACCGATGACTTCGCGCAGGGTCGACAGCAGGTCTTCGGCGCGTTTCGGGCTGGCCGAGTTCACCAGGATCAGGCCCTGTTTCGGCGCGATGGCGGCAAAGGTGGACGAGCGACGGATGAACGCACGGGGCAGGAACGCCTGGATGATTTCATCCTTGAGCTGGTCCCGTTCCTTTTTATAGACCTTGCGCATTTGCTCGGCTTCGATCTCTTCGACCTTTTCCTTCAGGGCATCGCGCACGACGCTGCCCGGCAAGATGCGTTCTTCCTTGCGCGCGGCGATCAGCAGGAAGTCCTGGCTGACGTGCACCAGCGGCGCGTCTTCGCCTTTGCCAAACGGCGCGACGAAACCGTAAGTGGTCAACTCCTGGCTTGCACATGGACGCGCCAGTTTGCTGGCCAGTGCAGTTTCCAACGCCTCGGCATCAAAAGGCAGATCTTGGGTCAGGCGATAGATAAGCAGGTTTTTGAACCACATGGGGTGAGTCTCTCCTTTATACAAAGGGGGGCATTATTCTCTTCGCGGCGCCATAGGCCAACCCTTCGCTAAGCCTTTGGAAGGCCTGAAAAAATTAATTTAAAAAGTGCTTGCCAGCTTAAAGAGTGCTCCGTAGAATGCGCGCCACACCGAAAGCGAAGGGTGATTAGCTCAGCTGGGAGAGCGTCTGCCTTACAAGCAGAATGTCGGCGGTTCGATCCCGTCATCACCCACCATTCGCTCAACGTGTTACGCGCAGCGGTAGTTCAGTCGGTTAGAATACCGGCCTGTCACGCCGGGGGTCGCGGGTTCGAGTCCCGTCCGCTGCGCCATATTCGGTAACCTGGAACACTGAACGCCAGGTCACCACGGAAAGCCCGCTCACGCGGGCTTTTTGCTGTTTGCAGTTCCCGCGGTGTGTGTTGCTCATGTTTTTTTGCTAAATTTGCTAATTAAATCAGCACGTTATAAAAAACTGTGAGAGAATGCGCCCCGCATCGAAAGTGAAGGGTGATTAGCTCAGCTGGGAGAGCGTCTGCCTTACAAGCAGAATGTCGGCGGTTCGATCCCGTCATCACCCACCAAACTTTCAATGTTACGCGCAGCGGTAGTTCAGTCGGTTAGAATACCGGCCTGTCACGCCGGGGGTCGCGGGTTCGAGTCCCGTCCGCTGCGCCATATTCGGTTACCTGGAATGCTGAACGCCAGGTGGCTACTAGAAACGACGCTTTTCCTTTACGAGGGGAGAGCGTCGTTTTTTTTGTTCTCTTTTTTTGTGTGTGTTTCCGTTGCTGCAGTAACGGCGACTTAGGGTTCCGCCCTGGCGGCGGGTCACTTTGAAGAGCCCGGAAGCCGGCCCAGTCGAAAGTAACCAAAGCGCTCATGCCCACCACGGTTTCATAGTCGATGAAGGTGCTGGATGGGCTGGCCTCATCGCGAGCAAGCTCGCTCCCACAGGTGATCTCGGGCGTCCATGAGTCTTGGGTTCATCGCAGACCCATTGTGGGAGCGAGCCTGCTCGCGAAGGCGGTGGGGCAGTTTGCATTGATGTTGGATGAGCCGGCCACTTCGCGAGCAAGCTCGCTCCCACAGGGGATCTTGGGTGTTCATGAGTCTTGGGTTCTGCGGTGTATATACGTTTTGTGGGCTTCTGAAGATCAGGTGTGGGAGCGAGCTTGCTCGCGATAGCGGAACGGATATACACCCAACCCTCCCGTCTACTGCTCAGCATTCCGCCGATGCCGATAATCGCTGACCGCCTCATACACCGCCTTACGCAACCGATTAATCCCCCCGATCGGCCGATGCGCCTCAATCCCAAACCAAGGATTGAACGACTGATTATCACAAGCCAGATTCAACTTGGGCGTATCAAAATCCTGAGCCGGCACCTTAATGCGCGCCACGGTTTCGAACGGCGCATCACTTTCCTGCCATTCAATACTGGTGTCTTCGATCGGCATGTACTTGCTCGGATCCTGACGCTGGACCTGCAAGACAAAACACGCCGGCATCCGGTCTGTGGATAACTGCTGGTTCAGCGCGCTGCGCAAGAAATTCGGCAAATCCTGATTCTGCGGTGGCAGGGTATAGCTTGGACAGCTGTCCGGATCCGGCGCGACGCGAAACTTGGCGTTGGCTTCGCCAAACTTATAAGGCGATACCGAGAAATAAGTGGTCTGGGTCGGACTGGCAGGAGCGGGCGAGAGGGTCGCCAAAGCGATGAACAGATGCCGAATCTGCCAAGTGCGTGGGTCCAGGCTCGGAAAAAAAGCCATCGCCTTCTTCCCGTCAGCCTGAGCGGCCACATTCTGACGGTACTCGGCGACATCGCTGACAAAGAAGTTCGGATGATTGAACATCACGAAATCCTGCTCGCCGAATGATTGCCGGTCCGCCAGCAATTGCTTGCCGGGCACGTTCAGCAGCTTGATCGCCATCCCCCGGGCATCGCGCAGGCTGTCGAATTGCGGATAAGCGTTGCCGTTGGACAGGCGGATGGTGGCCTGCCAGGTCTTGCCCGGTTCGGCGAACACCCCCTGGCGCAACGGGCTAGGCAGGTCGCTCTGCACCTGGACCTCGGCCATGACGCAACCGTGCGCCTTGGCATGGGCATCCCGCAGATAGCGTGTGCCTTCGCGGTGCTGATCGACGATGCGGATCGCAGTCTGGATGATGTCCTGGGTCATGGCGGCTTCGCCGGGTGCCACCTGTTCCTTGTCCGGGACAGGCCCCCTGTATTGCCAGGCAAACCAGGCCGAGGACAGTGCCCAGCCGAGCAACCCGATGCCCAGCAGCCATAGGAGCGTCTTGCCCAAAAAGGCGCCGAGGCGCAGCCAGAGCGTGATCAACATGCCAACATCCTTTTACCGGTGGGGTTCATCATTACAGTTGCGACTCCAGTGGCCCGCCCAGCACTTTTAAATACTCCAGCAAGGCCCAGCGTTCCTGCGGTTGCAGCAGGCGGCCAATGACGCCGTTGCCGCGTTCGCCCGCGCGGAATTCATGGCCGCTGTAGTGATTGCCGGTAATCCGGGTATCGAAGTTAAAGCCGTTAGTGAAGGCTTCGGTGCGATAGCCCAAATGGCGTGGGTCGTATTCGAAGTTGCCTTTATAGAAGGTGGTCGCCCGCTCAGCCTGGGGGGACAACAGTTGGTAGATCGTCGGCACCGAGCCGTTGTGCAGGAACGGTGGCGTGGCCCAGACACCCGCCAACGGCCGTGCCTTGTAGGCGCGCAATTCACGTACGCCGATGGGCAGGCCGAAACCGTCCAGGGCCGGGCGTTCGGCGGGGGTGACCCCGGCGTCACGGTAAGCGCGGTTTTCGACGAAGGCAGTGACGTAGGCCAAGCCTTTGGCGACCGAGAGTTGGCTCAGGTCCAGCGGCTCCGTCGGGGTCGGGTGCAGTTGCACTTCCAGCTTCGCCAGTTCAGCCGGGTCCCATTGCAGGCTGGTCAGGTCGTAACGGTGATCAGCAATATTATTGGCAGTGCCCGGGTCGGTGCCGATCACTTTCACCGGCAGCATGTGCAACTGCTGTACCGGCCTGTCGGGCCCCTGGACCACTTTGGGCACATGGCAGCCGGCGCAGTTTTCGACGAACAGGGCCTGGCCCTTGGCGGCCAGCGGTTTATCGACCGCGCCCAGCAACGCTTCCGGCCACACGGGCGCCTTGAGCAGTTGCAGGGTCTCTTCGATCTTGTTCAAGTCCCGCACGCGCACGCTGGAGGGGTATCGCGCGTCGCCCTGCAGCGGTTTGCCCTGGGCGTCGAAAAAATTCAGTGTGGCGCCGACTCCCAGCGCTTCACCGACGTTTCGGGCCATCGGTTGCTGGGCCGATCCGTTCCACTGCACCCAGTCGAAGGTCCACATTTCCCACAACTGTGGGTAGTCCACCGGCGCGATGGCGACCCGGTTGTTTTCCGCCGAGATGGCGTCGCCGAAGCTGGCATTGGCGATGCGGCCGAAGGCGTCGGTACGGCCAGGGCCTTCTTCGGTGGGGTAGAGGCCGCGATGGGTATCGTTCCAGGCCACCCGCAGGAAAGTATCCAGGGAGTCCTTGAACGCCTTGCGCAGGTCCTCGTGGCGGGCGTCGTAGTCCTTGCCCAGGACTTGGCGGGCGAAGCGTTCGAATTTCCAAGGGTTGTAGTACGTAGATGCCAGACTGGCGACTAATGCCTGTCCGAAACTGCCACCGCGTAGCGTAGGAACGCTGGAAGGCAGCACGTGCTGTGCCGAGCCGCCGTCGATTCGTATCGCCTGGCCCTTGAAGCGCAATTCGCCGGTGTGGCACGCAGCGCAGGTGATATCGAGGAATTGGTCGGCGCTGCCGGCGTTCTGGTGCCGGGTGAAACCCACCGGCAGATTGCCGGGATTCTCAGGCGTGGCTTTCTGGGCCGGATCGATCAGGAAGCCAAAGCGCGCCAAGTACTCCGGCGATGCGAAGCGTTGTTGCGAAAACGGCAGTTCGAGGGCCGTGAACCAGTCGTAGCGCAGGCCTTTGACCTGGGTGCCCTGGGGCGTGAAGTAATAGGTCTGGCGTTCGGCGGCGCTCCATTGATCCAGGTAATGCACCTGTTGGATGGGCTCATAGAACGGCAGCCGGGGATTGGCGACGTAATAAAGCACCACGGCCACGACGACGATCAGCAGCGCGAGGAGCAGCAAGAGAATGCGAGAGAGGAGGCGCACGGTAACGTCCTTGTTTTTTTTGATATGCCCTTATGCCTCAGCGCTGCGCGGCGGGCAAGTGGCCAGTAGCCCCGGCCTGTGGGGGAGCGGCGAGGTGTCCCTGTGCGTAACGGATGACAGATGCTTCATTTGCCTGGGATTAAAAAGCGTTTGCGGACCTGAACTTATCATCACTTTGCGGCTCACATGCCGGTAGCCATTGGTCGTGGCCGCCTGATAAGCTCGCGGCTTTACTCGATTGCCCTTTAGGCGCATGAACAAGGAAATAGCATGAAACAGCATCGGTTGGCGGCGGCGGTAGCCCTGGTTGGCCTGGTACTCGCGGGTTGCGACTCGCAGACCAGCGTAGAGCTGAAAACCCCGGCGCAGAAAGCTTCCTACGGTATCGGCCTGAACATGGGCAAAAGCCTGGCTCAGGAAGGTATGGATGACCTGGACTCCAAAGCGGTTGCCCAGGGCATCGAAGATGCCGTCGGCAAGAAAGAACAGAAGCTGAAAGACGAAGAACTGGTCGAAGCCTTTGCCGCGCTGCAAAAGCGTGCCGAAGAGCGCATGGCCAAGATGAGCGAAGAGTCGGCAGCCGCCGGCAAGAAATTCCTCGAAGAAAATGGCAAGAAAGCCGGTGTCACCACCACCGCTTCCGGCCTGCAGTACGAAGTGGTCAAGAAAGCCGATGGCGCGCAGCCTAAGCCGACCGACGTAGTGACCGTTCACTACACCGGCAAGCTGACCAATGGCACCGTGTTCGACAGCTCCGTCGAGCGTGGCAGCCCGATTGACCTGCCGGTCAGCGGCGTGATCCCAGGTGGGGTCGAAGGCCTGCAACTGATGCACGTCGGCGAGAAGTACAAGCTGTACATCCCGAGCGACCTGGCCTACGGCGCCCAGAGCCCGAGCCCGGCCATCCCGGCCAACTCGGTCCTGGTGTTCGACCTGGAGCTGCTGGCGATCAAGGATCCGGCAAAAGAAGACGCAGCCAAGTAACCGCGTCTGTTATAACGACAACGCCTCGCTTATGCGGGGCGTTGTTGCATCTGGGCGGCGGCAAGATGGCAAAAAAACGAACGCCCGGCGCACGCTATAGTCATAGGCATTACAGGCGCTGTGCTAGACGCAGTCGGCTGGTCAAGTCAATGAAATATTGGGTTTTTTTATGTGAGTAAAAAACGCCCGATCTAAGCCGGGCCCTTATGGAACGGGGGCTTCAGCGGTGAAATGCAGCTCTGTTCACAAGGTTATCCACAATTTGTGTGGATAACATTTCAGTGGGAGAAAAAATGAAGGCCCCGTGGAATTTTGCGCGATTTCTGCCCTTGGCAGGCCGCCTGTTGGCCCGCGGTCGATTGCCGACATTGCTCTTCGCCGTCGCCAGCAAAGGTGCCCGAGAGGGTGGGCGGCTGGGCAAGCTCAAGGAGGACCTGCGCCTGTTGCAGGCCTTGTGCCTGGCCTACTGGCGCGGCGAATACCGCGCGGTCAGCGCCAAGTCGATGCTGTCGATAGTGGCGGGGCTCATGTACTTCCTCAGCCCCTTGGACGCCATTCCAGACCTCTTGCCAATGTTTGGCATGTTCGATGACATCGCGGTGCTGGCCTGGATCATGAAAACCCTCGACGTTGAGCTCGAGGCATTCCGCGCCTGGCGTTATCGACAGTCACCCGAGACGCTGGCCAAAGTCGAAAGGCTTCCCGACACTCCGGAACAACTCCAGCTCCAAGGTCAGAAAAAGCCCTGATCCCCTGAGAATGCATCACCCCGCGACCTTAGCCGGCATTTAGGATTACACTTCCAAGGAAAAAGGCTGACTCGCTAAGTGTTGTTGTCCTACGGGGTAGACATGGATATTCAAATAATCACACGTGACGGAGAGCCCGAGTACGCGGTTTTGCCGTGGGATCAGTACCAAGCGTTGTTGAAAGCAGCAGGTGTCAATCAAGCTCCGCCGCGCGAAGCGACAGTCCGGCACGCGGCGGCACCCGACCAGGTTCTCCCTGGCCTGGATCAGTTACGCAGTTTGCGCGAAGGAAAGGGCATCGCCATTGAGGCGTTGGCTCGCACGGTAGGTATCAGCCCGTCTTATCTGGCCTTGATCGAGAGCGGCGAGCGACAGCCCGATGCCGCGATTCGGCGCAGTCTGGCCTGGGAGTTGACGGTGCCGGGTTGGAGGGAAGAATCGTGAGCGTACGTATCAGTCGGCAGCATTGGGATGGGTTGTTGGGTGAATTGGACCAGGCGCGGCGCCAGCGCCATTTATTGACTTACCGCGCCTTGCTGGAGCGCTTGCAACTCCCCAGCCCGGCCATGCAGACCTTGACCGCGGCCCTTGAGCAGCTGGCGGCGCTGGACGCCCGGGCAGAACAGCCGCTGCGCAGTTCCCTGGTGATCAGCCAGGGCGCGAGCCGGTTGCCGCGTACGGGGTTCTTCGAGTGCGTAGAACGCCTGGGCCGCTTTTCCGGGCCTTCCGATGGGGTGGCCGCCGCTTCCTGGCACGCTTCGGAAGTGGTCCGGGTGTTTGAATACGAATACCCCGAGTCGGCGGAGGCCTGAGTGCTCTGGCGACTCAAGGCGCGGCTCGGTTATTGGCTGGCGCGTCGGTTGTTTCACTGGTCGTGGTTCGTTCGCCAGGCGCGTGGCTGGGCCTGGCTCGAGGGCCAGTTCTCGCGCATGGCCAACCTGGGCGATGTCGGTGCGCAAAGTTTCTACGGGCACATCCTCACCTTTCGCGGCCAAGGGCTGGGCGCCCGTGAAGAAGGGATTCGCCTGCTGCGCCTGGCGGCACTGGCCGGTGATGGCAAGGCCGCCTACCAAGTCGGCGTGATCAGCCTGGCCGGTACCACCAACAAGGCGCCGGACCCGCTCGAAGCGGCACGCTGGTGGACCTTGGCGGCGAAAGCCGGGCATCCGTTGGCCGAGATCAAGCTCAAGGCCCTCGAAGCCCGCGACCCTTAGCGTTATCCACAGGCTATTCGTGGTGCAGTCGGGCGAATTTAGCGAATCGCCCTACATCCTTTGTCCCGTTCCCCTGACTTAATTCCTCCGCCATCCCCGGCACAGTCTCGCGCTCCTTGAGTGCTGCGAGACATTGCCCATGTTCGACCGTTTTTTCCTGCCGGCCCTTGAGCGAGCCGTGTCCTGATGGAGCAGGTTAGCCGTATCGAGCAGGAACTCGACAGCTTCAAAGACACCTTGTCGGTCTACCGCGAGCAGCTTCAGCGCTGGTACAGCCGGGCGGCGGACCGGGCCAGCCACGCGGCCGACTTGCCCTCGCTGATGGGCATGGAACGGCTGCTCCGCTTCGGCGACAGCACCACTGCCGTCGGCACCCGTGACGATGATTTTCTCTCCACGGTCGTCCAGTGCCCCCAGGGCGGCGTGATGACGATCGAGAGCAAGTTCGAGTCGGTGTACGACATCCCCTTGGGCGACATCGTGGTGGATGTGGTGGCGGGGGAGGGCGGCGAGGTTACACCGGTCACTCTGGACGCCCAGGGCCTGGGGACCTTCACTGGGGAGGCGGGCCAGTCCTATCGGGTTCACGTTCAGGGCGAGGTGTCTGCCAAGCAAATAGAGAACTTGTTTTCTTCCTACGACGGCTTGGCCGGTGATCTGACGGACTGGCTACGCGGCGAGTGGCAAGGTTTCAAGCCGCGATGGGCGCAGCAGTCCTTGGCGACGTCGGCGGCTGCGGTGGGGAACGGGTTGCTCGCTGGCAGTTGGGCAGCGATTGAAAGTGTGTGGGACAGCATCAGCTTGCTCTCGGACATCCTCAAGGATCCCGGTCAGTTTGTTGATCGGTTGGGCGAAAGCGCTGATCAGTTGAAAAAACTGGCTCAGGACACGCCGCAAGTGATGGCCAGGCTGCAGCTGCTGACCAGCGACGAAGCGGCACTGTGCCTGTTGGTGCGCACCGCCAGTCTCTGGCTGGACATGCTGCCGCCCAGTGAGATTGCTGGTGACACGGCCGAAGCCTTGTCGAGGGTGACGGTGCAGTTGTTGATCGATCTGTTGATCGGTGTCGTCCTGACCTTCACCGGGGCGGGGGCCGGTATCGCTTATCTGTCGATGCGCCTGGGGAATGTAGGTGTGCACCTGCTGGGTGCCCTGCAACGTTTCATCCGTGCGATCTTCGCGATGGTCAACGGCTTCATGACCTACGTGGACCGCTACAAAACCGTGGCGGCACGCGGCATCGCGGCGGGAATAAAAAAAGGTCGGATGCAACTGCGCTGGGATGCGCAGCGCCATACCACGCTGAAAAAACACGAACATCACGACGACGCCCCCGCCCAATCGAAAACCCCCAACCGCGACAGCGCCGACACCGCCGCCCAGACCCAGACCAGCGGCTGCCCGGTGTCGATGGTCACCGGCGAAGAACTGCTGACCCTCGACGATGGCCCCCTCGACGGCCGTTTGCCGTTCGTTTTTACCCGTTTGTACCGCACCAGCGCCGCCGACCTGGACGTCGGCCTCGGACGCGGCTGGCGCCCTGCCCTGGCCCATCGCCTGGAACTCGACGGCGAACAGGTCACCTGGGTCGACCAGGAAAACCGTCGCACGCTCTTTCCATTGCCCACCACCCAGCGCCCGGCAATCCACAACAGCCTGGCCCGCGCAGCAATCTACCTGGGAACCGAGCCGGACGAACTGATCGTCGCACAGCCTGGGGAAAACGCCCCGTTCCTGCATTTTCGCGACGGCCACCTGATCGCCCTCAGCGACCGCTACGACACCCGCCTGACCCTCCAGCGCAACATCCACGGCGACATCTGCCGTTTGGACAACGGCGCCGGGCGGTCCCTGCGCCTGCGCTACGAACAGCGCCACCTGATCGCCGTCGACTACCAGAGCTTCCACCCGGCCATCACCCTCGACGAGGCCTGGCGGACCGAGCAGACGCTGGTGTCCTACCGCTACGACGGACGTTTCCGACTGATCGAAGCGACCAATGCCGCCGGAGAAAGCGCACGCTACGACTACGACGACCAGCACGTCATACTCCAGCGGCAATTGGCCGGCGGGGCGAGTTTTTATTGGGAGTGGCAAGGCGTCGGGCCGGCGTCCCGTTGCGTACGGCATTGGGCCTCGTTTGCGCAGATGGACAGCCGCTACACCTGGGGCGAGGACGGCAGTGTCACGGTCCGGCACCTGGATGGCAGCCAGGAGGTGTATGTCCACGACGACCGGGCGCGGCTGGTGCGCAAGGTCGAGCCCGACGGCGGCGAACACCTCAAGGCCTATGACGAGCAGGGCCGGCTGATCGCCGAACAGGACCCGCTGGGGGCGGTCCGCGAATACCGCTACGACGACGTCGGACGGCTGCTGGCGTTGATTCCACCGGACGAGGCACCAACCTCCTACGAATACCGCAACGGTTTCCTGCACACCCGTTCCCGTGGCAAGGCAGTGTGGACTTACCGGCGCAATGACCACGGTGATGTGATCGCCAGCATCGACCCGGACGGCCAGCGTACGGAATATGCCTACGACGCCCATGGGCAACTGCTGGCAAGGTACGACCCGGACGGCGGCGAACATCGCTTCACCTGGAGTCGCCTGGGCCAACTGACTGAAGAAATCCTGCCCGACGGCGGTCACCGGCATTTTTCCTACGATGCCCTGGGACGTTTGCTCAGCCGCCGGGACGACCACGGCGCCCTCACGCACTACCAATGGGACGCCGTCGGCCGACTGCTGCAAGTGACCCTGCCCACCGGCGCCATCCGGGCCTGGAGCTACAACGCCTACGGCAAGGTCATCGCCGAACGCGACGAGCAGGGCCGGACCACCCGCTACGAATACGCCGATGACCTGCACCTGGTCAGTCGTCGCCTGAACCCCGACGGCAGTGAGCTGAAGTACCGCTACGACTCGGCGCGGCTGTTGCTGACCGAGATCGAGAACGAATCCGGCGAACAATATCAGCTGGACTACACGCCCAACGGCTTGATCCGACAGCAAGTCGGCTTCGACGGCCAACGCACCGCCTACGCCTACGACCTCAACGGTTACCTGCTGGAAAAAACCGAGCACGGCGAGGACGGCTCGCAATGGGTCACCCGCTACCAGCGCGCCGCGGCCGGGCGGCTGCAACTCAAGACCTTGCCCGACGGCCAGGCCATCGAGTACCGCTACGACGAACTGGGCCGGCTGGTTTATGTCGATGATGGCAGCGACCATCCGCTGGCCTTCGAATACGACGCCCAGGATCGGCTGATCACTGAGCACCAGGGCTGGGGCACCCTGCGTTATCGCTACGATGCCTGCGGGCGCCTCAACCACCTGCGCCTGCCGGACGACAGCCAACTCGACTACCACCACGCCCCAGGCGGTGTACTGACCGCCATCGACCTCAACGGCGCGCGCCTGACCGAACACCGCTTTGACGGCAGCCGCGAACGACAGCGCCAGCAAGGCCAGTTGCTCAGTGACTACAGGTACGACGAACAGGGCCGCCTCAAGGCCCAGACCGTGTGGCAGAACCCACAGCAGCAACTGCTCTGGCGCGACTATACCTACAGCCCCAAGGGCAACCTGCAAACCCTTTCCGACCACCGAAGCCGCCGCAGCTACCAGTACGATTCTCTAGATCGCCTGACCCGCATCGACTTTTCCCACAGCGAACCGCCGGAACACTTCAGCCACGACCCGGCCGGCAACCTGCTGATGCAGGACCGCCCCGGCCCGACCACCCTCAAGGGCAACCGCCTGCTGAAGGAGGGCGACCGCCACTACGACTACGACGCCTTCGGCAACCTGATCCGCGAACGCCGCGGCGAGGCCCTGGTCAGCGCTTATCGCTACGACAGCCAACACCGCCTGGTCGGCATCACCACGGCGGACGGCTGCGAAACCTCCTACCGCTACGACGCCTTCGGCCGACGCATCAGCAAGACCGTGGACGGCCTGACCACGGAATTTTTCTGGCAGGGCGACCAGCTCGTCGCTGAAAACAGCCCGCGCCACCACCGCAGCTACGTCTACGAGCCGGGCACCTTCCGTCCATTGGCGATGCTCAATGGAGAAGGCCCGGAAAAAGCCGCGCCGTTCTACTACCACCTCGACCACCTGGGCACGCCCCAGGAACTGACCAACCCCAACGGCCAGATCGTCTGGTCGGCGCGCTACCACGGCTACGGAAAAGTCACCGCACTCAAGCATGGCGACGGCGAACAGCTTGAACAACCGCTGCGTTTCCAGGGCCAATACTTCGATCCGGAAAGCGGCCTGCACTACAACCGCCACCGCTACTACAATCCCGAGACCGGCCGCTATTTGACGCCTGATCCGAGCAAGTTGGTGGGTGGGCTCAATGGGTACCGGTACACCCTGAACCCGACGGGGTGGGTGGATCCGTTGGGGTTGGTGGATTGTCCGGGGAAGGGTGGGTGTAGGCCGGCGGTTGGGGATCAGGATCCGGCGGCGAAGGTTGGGGTGGATGAGGGTGAGCCGGCGCTGCCCAAGCCGACTGCCGCTGAGTTGGCCGAAAAAGAAGTCAGGCGTCTAGATCGGGAGCAAGGCATGCATATGGTTGGTAAGCATAGCCTTGCGGTTCCAGACCAAGTGTGGAAGCAGCGAGCCATTGATGGTACAGATCCCTTAACTGGTAGAACCCCTTCGCATAGGAAGGGGAATCCAAGTTCAAGGTTTAATAGTTGGGAGTTACAGCTAAAGGCCTATGAGTTAGCAATTGCAAAAAAAAATAGCGGGCATGAACTGCTGGTAGACAAAAGCGGAAGCAAATATCTACGGGCAGATCTACCGGGTGCGGGGAAAGGATACATTCCAAACTCCAAGGATCCAACCAATCCAAAACTGGTTGACATGAACCGTATAGAAATGAAATTTGATCGGGATACCGAAATTCCATTTACACTGTATCCAATAAAATAGGAAGTAATAAAGTGATCGATCCAAGCACCGGCCAGCCATATATACCCACGCCTGCGTATTTTTTGGGTTGTTTTGATATATATGATCGAGAAGAAACGCTAGGGGAAGAGCTTGAAAAATATGACCCCAACAGCCCAGCGGATCGAGAGATATTAATCTTAAACTACTCGCTGTCTAAAAAATGGAAAATAACGTACAGGCAAAAATTTGCATTGTATAAAAGTTTAGAAGAAGCGTTGCAAGACAGCGATTATGATTTTCAGACTTTACTAGAACATGATTGTCAGGAGTGCTCATCGCTACCCGACGGGTGGGACACAATGAACGACCCAAGAATTTTTTTTGAAGATATATACAGACTGGCAAGTGAGCTATGGGCGGATGATCTTCGCAAAGCTGAATCTGAGGACAGATCTACTTGGGATTATATATAGTAGAATTGCCGATAAGGGGATTTGTCTCAAAGGTGGAGATATGATCGTTCCTACTGCACCACCAAACCGCTTTTGTGGCGAGGGAGCTTGCTCCCGCTGGGCTGCGCAGCAGCCCCCTCTTCTGACCGACGCCTCGGTGTGTCTGACTGACCGAGTGGGTTGTTTTTAGGGCTGCTGCGCAGCCCAGCGGGAGCAAGCTCCCTCGCCACAGGGTTAGCGCCTGGCGTTCGGGTCAATGCGGGACTCACTTACACCGACACCCCCAACTCCACCACAACCTCCCGCTCAGCCAAACCCACCACCAAATACACACTCCCTCCCAAAATCTCCTTGGCATGGTGCTTGGCCTGCGAAGCCAATTCCGCCAACTGGCTGGCATCCAATTCCCCACAAGCCTCGGCACGCAAGTGCACCACGCCAATCGACAATGACAACACCGCGAACTCCTGCCTAATCCCCTGCCGATTCAACGCCGTAAAGCATCCCGCCTCCAAATGCTCGGGGCGGTAGAAGCGGCGGCAGTGGGTCTGGAAGTCGCTGAGCAACTGGTCCAGACGCTTGCGCCAGTCGTCCGGGCCGAGGACCAGCAGGAAGTCGTCGCCGCCGATGTGGCCGACGAAGTCGCGGCTGGGGTCGATGCGGTCGTTCTGGCATTGGGCCAGGCACAGCAGGACTTCGTCGCCGCGACCGTAGCCGTAGATGTCGTTGAAGCGTTTGAAGCTGTCGATGTCGACGTAGCAGATCACCGATTCCTGCCGTTGTTGCAACAGGCGCGTGAGGCATTGCTGGATCGGCACGTTGCCCGGCAGCAGGGTCAGGGGGTTGGCGTAGCGGGCCTGTTGGATTTTCAGTTCGGTGATGAGTTTGAGCACGTCGATCACCCGGCCCAGGCCCAGGTAGCCGCCGTTGAGGGTGATGATGAAATCTTCTTCGATGCGTTGCCGGGCGCGGCTGGTGATCAGGCGGCTGACTTGTTGCAGCGACTGGTTCAACTCCACCGCCAGGAAGTCATCGCTCATCAGCCGACTGATGGGCTTGCGGGCGAACAGGGCGGTGGCAAAGGGCTTGAGCAAGGCGTCCGAGAGTGAATGGCGATGGACGATGCCACAGGGCTGATTCTGATTGTCCAGCACCGCCAGGGAGTTGAGATTGGCCTGGCGCCGGAACGCTTCCAGCACGGAGGCTGTCGGCGTGTCGTGAGCCACCGCCGGCTGTTCGTTGAGCAGCGCACTGAGGTCGTTGATCTCATCATTCAGCGCCACCACGCCGCTGTCCTGCCGGGGCATCAGTGCCCTGGCATCGCGCGACGGTTGTTCCTGGGGACGGGCCAGCAGATAGCCCTGGACCAGGTCGACGCCCATTTCGATCAGCACCGCCAGTTCTTCCGGCAGTTCGATGCCCTCGGCAATCACCTGGGCGCGGGAAGCCCGGGCGATTTTCAGGATCGAGCCGACGAACTCGCGCTTGAGGGCGTCCTGATGAATGCCGTCGATGAAGTGCCGGTCGATCTTCACATAATCGGGGCGCAATTCGGACCACAGCCGCAGGCTCGAATAACCGGCACCGAGGTCGTCCAAGGCAATCGAGAAACCCATCGCCCGGTAATGATGCAGGGCGGTTTGCAAGAGCTGGAAGTCATCGATGGGGGTCTGTTCGGTCAGTTCGATCACCACCTGGCTGGGGGCGATGCCGAAGTCTTGCAGCAATTGCAGTGTGCGTCCTGTCTGGTGCGCGGATTCCAGCAGGGATTCGGGCGAAACGTTGAGAAACAGCTTGCCCGGCAGCTTTTGCTCATTGAAGCGTTGGCAGGCGCTGCGGCGGCAGGCCAGTTCCAGCTCGCTAAGGCGTCCGGCTTGGCGCGCTACCGAAAGCAATGCGATAGGGGAGTGCAGCGGGCTGTTGGAAGGGCCGCGGGTCAAGGCTTCATAGCCCACGATGCGCCGTTCGGAAAGGCAGATGATCGGTTGGAACAGACTGTGCAAACCGCTTTGAGCCAGGATCGAACTCAAGGCACCCAGCTGTTCTGTCGTGGTCATGGC
Source organism: Pseudomonas sp. CG7 (assembly GCF_023701885.1). Lineage (NCBI taxonomy): Bacteria > Pseudomonadati > Pseudomonadota > Gammaproteobacteria > Pseudomonadales > Pseudomonadaceae > Pseudomonas > Pseudomonas sp. CG7. The sequence goes on from NZ_JABAEE010000058.1 coordinate 36,038, forward strand.
AATCTCTGGCGATAAAAAAAGGACCGGGTGCGGGGCACCCAGTCCTGTATTTCACGACAGACTGATGTCAGTTTGATGACACTCCGACGAGCATCACCATTAAATGGCCATCATCTTAGTGCTTGGCGATGGCCGTGTTGAGTTTCAGGTAATCCAGCAGGATCCGCCCGGTCTCGCTCAGGTAGGCGTCGTCTTCCGGCTTGGTTTTCTCCGGCTCGGTGATCAGGTCTTCGTCTTCTTTCTTCAGCTCTTTGAGCGGTTCTTCGCCCTTGGCCTTGCGACGCAGGTTTTCCATGGCCAGTTGCTTGGCCTCGATGTCGGCATGCTGCGCCCGACGGTCGGCTTCGTTGAGGGTGACGGTTTTTTCCATCATCAACTTCTGCGCCAGGGCCAGCTTGTCGCGGATAAACACGAACTCCGCGTCCTGGGACGAGCGCGCGTCTTGGTCCGACTTGAGTTGGTCCAGATACGGCTTGAACGGGTCCACGGCAGGTTTGATCGCCGGTCGGATGGTGTCCCACGGCATGGCTTCGGGCAGGGCGCTTTCACCGATTTCCTTGGTGTCGATGATCGACGGGTAATCGATGTCAGGCAGCACGCCTTGGTGCTGGGTGCTCTGGCCGGACACCCGGTAGAACTTCGCCAGGGTCAGCTTCAATTCGCCGTGGTTGAGCGGCTGGATGGTCTGCACGGTGCCTTTGCCGAAGGTCTGGCCGCCGATGATCAGCGCACGGTGATAGTCCTGCATGGCGCCGGCGAAAATCTCCGAGGCCGACGCCGACAGGCGGTTGACCAGCAAGGCCATCGGCCCCTTGTAGAACGCGCCCGGATTTTCGTCTTCCAGCACATCCACTCGGCCATCGGCGTTGCGCACGAGCACGGTCGGGCCCTTGTCGATGAACAGGCTGGTCAACTCGGTGGCTTCCTGCAGGGAGCCGCCGCCGGTGTGGCGCAGGTCGATGACGACACCGTCGACGTTTTCCTTTTGCAGTTCGGTCAGCAGCTTCTTGACGTCGCGAGTCGTGCTCTTGTAGTCCGGATCGCCAGCGCGGAACGCCTTGAAGTTCAGGTAGAAGGTCGGGATCTCGATGATGCCGATCTTGTAGTCCTTGCCATCCTGCTTGAGGTTGAGGACCGATTTCTTCGCTGCCTGGTCATCCAGATTCACCGCTTCACGGGTGATGGACACGATCTTGCTGGTCTGGTCGTTCGGCGCATTGCTGGCCGGAATGACCTCCAGGCGCACCACCGAGCCTTTCGGGCCGCGGATCAGCTTGACCACTTCCTCCAGGCGCCAGCCGACCACGTCGACCATTTCCTTGTTGCCCTGGGCGACGCCGATGATCTTGTCCGCCGGGCTGACCTGCTTGGTCTTGTCGGCAGGCCCGGCCGGTACCAGGCGCACGATCTTCACTTGATCGTTATCGCTCTGCAGCACCGCGCCGATGCCTTCCAGGGACAGGCTCATGTTGATGTCGAAGTTTTCCGCGTTATCCGGCGACAGGTAATTGGTGTGCGGGTCGTAGGACATGGCGAAGGTATTGATGTACGCCTGGAAAATATCCTCGGCGCGGGTCTGGTCCAGGCGCGCCAACTGGTTCTTGTAGCGCTTGGTCAGGGTTTCCTGGATCTGCTTGGAATCCTTGCCGGCGATCTTCATGCGCAGCACTTCGTCCTTGACGCGCTTGCGCCACAGGTCATCGAGTTCGGCCGTGCTTTTGAGCCAAGGGGCGTCCTTGCGGTCGACTTGCAAGGTTTCCTTGGCATTGAAGTCGATTTTGTCGACGCCTTTGTTCAGTTCGGCCAGGGTGTAGTCCAGGCGCGCCTTCACGCGGTCCAGGTAACGTTTGTAGATGGTGAACCCGGCGTTCAGGTCGCCGCTCTTGAGGAAATCGTCGAACTGGGTTTTCCACTTGTCGAATTCGGCGATGTCACTGGCCAGGAAGTAACTGCGCGATGGATCAAGCAGCTTCAAGTAGCTGTCGTAGATGATGACCGAGCGGGCGTCATCGAGCGGAGGCTTGCTGTAGTGATGGCGCTTGAGCAATTCGACGACGTTAAGGCTGGCAATCACTTCGTCGCGATCGGGCTGAAGCTTGTCCCAGCTGTTGGCCGCGAACGTATCGTTCGACAACGGTAACAGGCCGAGGCCAATGACGAGCGCGAGGGCGGTGCTGGGGAACAGGTGCTTCATGCTGATTCGACGCAGGGACAATTGATAACGCATATTAGGCCGTCTTTGAAGTCGCCGGTTCCATGTGGCCCGGGCGCATAATGCAAGAAAGCCCGGCGTTGAAGCAGCGGGCCCAGTCGAGACTCACTATGGAGGCACCGTGAAAGCATTGCAAGGCGTTGAAGGCCAAGTGGTATGGGCTGATGAGCCAAGTCCGGCATGTGATGTCGGGCAAGTTCGCATCCGTGTGGCGGCCGCCGGCCTGAATCGGGCCGATTTGTTGCAAAAAGCCGGACTTTACCCGCCGCCACCCGGCGCCAGCCAAGTGTTGGGGTTGGAGTGTTCGGGGGTGATCAGCGAGGTGGGGCCGGGCTCGTCCTGGCAGGTGGGCGACCGCGTTTGCGCGTTGCTGGCTGGCGGCGGGATGGCCGAGGAGGTGGTGGTCGATGGCCGGCATGTGTTGCCGGTGCCGGAGGGCTTGTCATTGGCTGAAGCGGCCGCGCTGCCTGAGGTCTACAGCACCGCGTGGCTGAATCTGTTCCAGCTGGCGGCGCTCAAACCGGGCGAGAAAGTGCTGCTGCACGCCGGCGCCAGCGGTGTCGGTTCGGCCGCGATCCAGTTGTGCAAGGCCTTTGGCAACCCGTGCTGGGTCAGTGTCGGTTCGGCCGAACGGCTGGCCTATTGCGAGGCCCTGGGTGCCCAAGGCGGTGTAATCCGCACCGATGGCCTGGAGAGCCTGAACGACCTTGGCCCCTTCGACGTGATCCTCGATCCGGTGGGCGGCAGCTACGCCAAACTCAACGTGAAACTTTTGTCAGTTGACGGCCGCTGGGTGTTGATCGGCCTGATGGGCGGGCGCACGACCGAACTCGATCTGGCACAGGTATTGGGCAAGCGTATCCAATTGCTCGGCTCGACCTTGCGCAGTCGCGACGAGCAGTTCAAGGCCGACCTGATCAGCGAACTGTGGCAACAAGTGTGGCCGCTGTTTGCCGACAAACGCCTGAGCCCGCAACTGGCCCGGACCTTCGCGATCAAGGATGCTGAAGCGGCGTTTGCCGAGCTGGCGACCAACCAGGTGTCCGGGAAGTTGGTGCTGCTGATCGATGAAAGCCTGAGCTGATACAGATCCTGTGGGAGCGAGCTTGCTCGCGATAGCGGTGTGACAGTCATTGACGTTGTTGAATGATCGACCGCCATCGCGAGCAAGCTCGCTCCCACAGGTTTGTTTATTTGCAGGGGCGCCTACTGTGCACCTTCGGTCGGCCGCCCGTATCCGATGCGCGCGTCCTGCTAGCGTTAACTAATGGGGGATGGGGTAACCGCAGCTTTCATTTCACCCGTGAGGTGAAGAGGTTGATCATGGCCATCGCCGAATGGCGCATGCAGGGCGTCGAATTCATTGCCTGCAACTGCAATTGGGGCTGCCCCTGCCAGTTCAATGCGCCACCGACCCACGGCCACTGCCAGGCGGTGGCGTCGATGCGAGTGGAACACGGGTATTTCAATCAGGTGGCGCTGGACGGCTTGTGCTGGGCCGCCACCTTCGCTTGGCCGGGCGCCATCCACGAGGGCAACGGCAGTTGTCAGGTGTTCATCGATGAACGTGCCGACGAGGCGCTACGCCAGGCCCTGTTGACGATCCTTTCCGGGCTGGAGAGCGACCCTGGGGCCAACGTGTTCCAGGTGTTCAGCAGCACCATGACTGAAGCGTTCGATCCGCTGTTCGTGCCCATCACCCTATCCATCGATGTCGACCAGCGCTTGGCGCACCTGGACATTCCAGGCGTGTTGCAGGCCAGCGGCGAGCCGATCCGCAGCCCGATCGACGGCTCACCGCATCGCGTCCGCTTGTCCCTGCCCGAGGGCTTCGAGTTCCATGAGGCCGAAGTCGCCAGCGGCAGCTACCAGACGCATTCAGCCCTCAAGCTGCAATCCCAGGGCAGTCATAGCCACCTCGCCCACGTGCACTTCACCGGCCACGGCATAGAGCCGTAGCGATGGCAGAACCCCAGGCGGCGACCCCGGGCAAGCGGCTGACAGGCGAGCAGTGGCTCCTGCTGCTCTGCCTGCTCGCGCTGACCTCCCTGGCCTGGCTGACACTGCTGCACATGGCCCGCGACATGAGTGCGCCGGGCGGCATGGCGGATGCGGCTATGGCCGGCATGATCATGCCCTGGAGCCCGGCCGATGCGCTGCTGATGTTCGCCATGTGGACGGTGATGATGATCGGCATGATGCTGCCCAGCGCCCTGCCCATGTTGCTGATCTACCAGCAGATGCTGCGCAAGCGCATGCCGACACCGCAGCGACACCTGGCCCTGCTGCTGTTCTGCAGTGCCTATGGCGTGGTCTGGGCCGGCTTCGCCCTCGGCGCCACGGCGCTGCAATGGACGCTCGAGCAGCTCGCCTTGCTCAGCCCAGGGATGCGCACCACCAGTACCGGGCTGGGCGCCGGCCTGTTGCTGGTCGCTGGGGTCTATCAGTGGCTGCCAAGCAAGGCGGCCTGCCTTGAGCATTGTCGCGGGCCGCTGCATTTTCTTCTCGCCTACTGGCGCCCCGACGTGCTCGGCGGCTGGCGCATGGGCCTGGCCCATGGCGCTTACTGCCTGGGCTGCTGCTGGGCCCTGATGGGCCTGCTGTTCGTGGTCGGTGTGATGAACCTGCTTTGGGTGGCAGTGATCGGTGCCTTCATCTTGCTGGAAAAAAACCTGCCCCAGGGACTCTGGCTCAGTCGTCTCTGCGGTGTGTTGTTGCTCGGCTGGAGTTTTTGGCTGCTGCTAGGTTGAACCTGTGGGCGAGCAAGCTCGCTCCCACAGGTCTTGTATTCGCAGGCATGGATCGCCCCCGTGGCGAGGGAGCTTGCTCCCGCTGGGTGGCGCAGCCGCCCCAATCGGGACGACGCAAGTATCCAGGTAGACCGCGTCAGCCGGTTTTACGACTGCTTCGCAGCCGAGCGGGAGCAAGCTCCCTCGCCACAGGGACCGGAGTTTTGTTCCCGTCCGGTATTTATTTCCAGGTATGGATCGGCCAGCCGGCCGATTCGGCATGGGCCTTCAATACCGGGTCGGGGTTCACCACGTGCGGGTGATCGACCTTGAGCAACAGCGGCAAGTCATTGCGCGAGTCGGAATAAAAACTCGCGCCTTCCAGGTTCTCTTCCTCGGCATCCAGCCAGTCCAGCAGCCGGGCGATCTTGCCTTCGCGGTAGGTCAGGGTGCCGACGGTCTGGCCGCTGTACACCCCATGGGCCACTTCCAGTTCGATGGCCAGGATTTCGTCGATGCCCAGGCGTTCGGCAATCGGCTTGACCAGGTGTGTGCCCGAGGCCGAGATCACCAGGATCCGGTCACCGGCCTTGCGGTGTTCGGCAATGGCCTTGGTGGCGTCGCTGAAGATGATTGGCTCGATGAAATCTTCCACCCACGGCGCCACCAGATGCTCGATCTCCTCGGGCGTGCGGCCGATCATCGGCTCCAGGCTGAAGTCCATGTACGTTTCCATGCTCAACTTGCCGTGGCTGTAGGCGTCCATCAGCTCGTTGTTGCGCCGCATGAACGACTCGGGATCGACCCAGCCCAGGCGGCCCATTTGCTCACTCCAGAGGGTGGCGCAGTCGCCGTGGATCAGGGTTTCGTCCAAATCAAAAATTGCCAGGGCCATCAGCAGGTTTTCCTTCTTAAGATCAGCTTCAAAATCAACAAGGCCGTCAGGCTACCTCACACAGGGCCGACGGATCGATGGAAAGTGCCAGCCGTGTGCCGTCAGCATGCAGGTCGGCGGCCGAGCGATTGAGCACATCCACCACCAGTTCCACGCCGCGGGCCTCGACCCGGTAACGGATGACGTTGCCCAACAGGCTGTGGCTGCGGATCAGCGCGTCGGCCTCGCCGCTACGGCTCAGCTCGATGGCTTCCGGGCGGATGGCAATGCGACCGCTCACCGGCCGCTGCAGCAGTTTGCTCGCGCTGTCGGCGTCCAGGAGGTTGTAGTTGCCGATGAAGCCGGCGGCAAAGACATCGACTGGCGCCGTGTAAAGGGTTTCGGCATCGCCGCTTTGTACGATCTTTCCCTGGTTCATCAGGAAAATCCGGTCAGACATGGTCAGGGCTTCTTCCTGATCGTGTGTGACGAAGATCGTGGTCAGGCCCAACTCACGCTGGATCTGTCGGATCTGTTCGCGCAAGTGCTTGCGAATCCGCGCATCCAGGGCCGACAGCGGCTCGTCCAGCAGCAACAGGCGCGGCCGTGTGCCCAGGGAGCGGGCCAGTGCGACGCGCTGGCATTGGCCGCCGGAGAGTTGATGGGGATAGCGGCCGGCAAACTCATGCAGCTCCACCAGGCGCAGGATCTCCAGTACGCGCTGGCGGCTGTCGCCAGCATCGACCTTCTGCATGCGCAGGCCGAAGGCGACGTTCTGCTCAACGGTCATGTTGGGAAACAAGGCGTAGCTCTGGAAAACCATGCCGATGCCGCGTTTCTGCGGGCTCAGCGGGACGATGTCTTGTCCGTCGAGGATGATCTGGCCGGCATCCACCGCAGTCAGGCCGGCGATGCAGCGCAACAGCGTGGATTTGCCACAACCGGAAGGGCCGAGGAGGGTGACGAATTCGCCCTTGCCGATCTCGCAGTTGATGTCGCTGAACACCGGCGTGCCGGCGTAGCTTTTTTGCAGGTGTTGGACGCTGACGTAGCTCATTGGCTTTTGTCCTTGCTCAAGATGTTGGCCGCCCAGGTCAGGACCAGTACGAAGAAGAAATAGGAAATCACCAGGGCACTGGTGAAGTGACCGCTGCTGTTGCGCATGTTGTTCAGGTAGACCTGCAGGGTTTCATAGCGGGTGCCGACGAGAATGTTGGCAAACACGAACTCGCCGAACAGAAACGAAAAGGACAGCAGCAGCGCCACCATCAGGCCCTTGCGCAGGTTCGGCAGCACCACCAGGAACGCGGCCTGGAAGGTGCTGGCGCCGAGCAGTTGGGCAGCGTCCATCAAGTCGCGCAGGTTGATCGCTTGCAGGTTGTTGGTGATCGCCCGGTACATGAAGGGCAGGGCGACGGTGAAGTAGCAACCGATCAGGATCCACGGCGTACCGACCATCGCCAGCGGCCCGGAACCATAGAGTTGCAACAGCCCCACCGACGACACCACCGGCGGCACCGCGAAGGGCAGCAGGATCAGGATGTTCATCAGCGCGTCGAGCTTGGGAAAGTGGTAATGCACCACGAACAACAACGGCAGGATCAACACCACCGAGAGCACCAGCGCACCGACGCAGACCAGCAGCGATTGACCGAAGGCGTGGAGAAAACGCGGGTCGCTCCACAACTGCACATACCATTTGAAGGTGAAGCCGCTGGGCAGCACGGTGGCCGACCAACTGCTTGCGATGGAGTAGACGAGTGTGCCGGCCAGGGGCAGCAGCAGGATGGCGAACAGCAGGTATACCACTATCCGATGATAGAGCCCGACGGAGCCCGGTTCAGCGCGAGACATGGTAGCTCCTCTTGAGCAGCAACTGATGGACGACGGTCACCACGGTCATCAACGCCACCAGTATCACGGCCAGGGCACTGGCCATGTTCGGGTCGAGGGAAATGTCGCCGGAGACCATGGCGGCGATGCGGATCGGCAGCACGTTGAAGTTGCCGGTGGTCAACGCGTAGACCGTGGCGTAGGCGCCGAGGGCGTTGGCCAGCAGGATCACGAAAGTGCCCAGCAGCGCCGGGGTCAGCACCGGCAAGCCGATGTGCCGCCAGAACTGCCAGCCGTTGGCGCCGAGCAACTCGGCGGACTCGCGCCAGTCTTCGCGCAGGGCGTCGAAGGCCGGGTAGAGCAGCAGCACGCCCAGGGGAATCTGGAAGTAGGTGTAGAGAATGATCAGCCCGGTTTTCGAATACAGGTTGAAATCCTCGATGATCCCCGCCTGCTTGAGCATGAGCGTGATGCTGCCGTTGAACCCCAGCAAGATGATGAAGGCGAAGGCCAGGGGCACGCCGGCGAAGTTGCTGGTCATGTTGGCGAACGCATTGACGAAATTGCGCAGCCGCGAATCCACCCGGCGCAGCGAATAGCTGCCGAGCACGGCAATGACGATGCCGAACACGCTGGACCAGAAGCTGATCTCCAGGCTGTGCTGGATTGCCTGCCGATAAAACTTCGAACTGAAGATTTTGCTGAAGTTGGCCAGGCCCCAGCCGAACTCCTCCGATTCCAGGCTGTTGACCAGCACCCAGAGCAGCGGGGCGATCTGGAACACGATGAAGAAAATCGCGAAGGGCACCAGGCACAACGCTGCCAGCCATTTGCCGCGCGTCATGGCGTTCACTTGAGTAGCTCCTGGCAATAAGGTTTGTCGTGGTCGACGCCGAGCAATTGGCAAATCGTGCCGCACAGTTCGGTCTGCTTGGGCGCGGCAGCGGGATCGAGGCTGAAGCTGTCACCCAGCACGAACAGCGGCACTTCCCGTTCTTCAGCCAGCAGGCCGTTGTGGGAACGGTCGTTGTTCATGCCATGGTCGGCGGTCACCAGCACCTGGTAACCGGCGTCGAGCCACGCTTGCAGATAGACCGCCAGGTTGATATCGGCCGAGCGGGCGCTGTTGCGGTATTGCGGGGTGTCGAGGCCGTGCTTGTGGCCGGCGTCGTCGATATTCATCGGGTGCACCAGCAGGAAGTTCGGCAAGTAGCGCAGGCGCAGGTGTTCGGCGTCGGCGAACAGATGGGAATCGGGGTAGTGGTCATTCCAATAGAAATGCCCGTATTGGATCGGCAGGCCGGGGTTGTCGGTGTGCCGGTCGCGACCGGCGACGAAGGGGGACGCGTTGTAGAGTTCGCTGACCCAGTGATACGCCGCAGCCGCCGTGCTCAGGCCGGCCTGGGTGGCGTAGTGGAAAATGCTGCGCTGGTTCGACAGGCGCGAGACGTTGTTGTGCACGATCCCGCTGTCGATGGGCACGACGCCGGTGAGGATGCATTCGTAGAGCGGGCGGGACAGGGC